>DATCKT010000059.1:0-7475 GCA_036562195.1 Limnochordales bacterium | reverse complement strand
CCCAAGAGGAGCTGCTGGCCCGTCTGGCCCCGGGCGTAGAAGGTGCGGGACACCTGCGCGCCGCCGAAGGAGCGGTTGGCCAGAAGGCCCCCGTACTCGCGGGCGAAGGGAACGCCTTGCGCCACCGCCTGGTCGATGATTTTGACGCTCAGCTCCGCCAGCCGGTAGACGTTGGCTTCCCGGGCGCGGTAGTCGCCGCCCTTGATGGTGTCGTAGAAGAGCCGGTAGACGCTGTCGCCGTCGTTCTGGTAGTTCTTGGCCGCGTTGATGCCGCCCTGGGCGGCCACGCTGTGGGCCCGGCGCGGCGAGTCCTGGATGCAGAAGTTGAGAACGTTATAGCCCAGCTCCGCCAGGGTTGCGGCCGCCGACGCGCCCGCCAGCCCCGTGCCTACCACGATGATGGTGTACTTGCGCTTGTTGGCCGGGCTTACCAGCTTGACGGAGGCCTTGTGGTTCTCCCACTTGTCCTCCAGCGGTCCCGGTGGAATCTTCGCATCCAACACCACTGTTGGGGTCATCACACTCACGCTCACGGCCCGTCCTCCCATCTGCCGGGGCTTACGGCAGAGGAATGAAGAAGTACGTGTAAATCGGCAGCACGAAGAAGCCGCCGGCCAGCAAGACTGACAGGATCACGCCGAACGTGTACAGGAACGGCATCAAGCGGCGGTTGTTGGCGCCCAGCGACTGGAACGCGCTCCAGAAACCGTGGCTGAGGTGCAGGCACAAAAAGAGCATGACCGCCGCGTAGGTGAAGGCCACGTCGGGCTCCTTGAACTTCTCCACGACCAGCCGGTACAGGTC
Source organism: Limnochordales bacterium (assembly GCA_036562195.1). GTDB lineage: Bacteria > Bacillota > Limnochordia > Limnochordales > ZCTH02-B6 > ZCTH02-B6. Next base: position 6,671 of record DATCKT010000059.1, on the reverse strand, counting down.
GCGCATCGGCTGGCCGTCGATGACGGTTTCGTAGTAGGGCCCGAGGGTGAACATGTTGACGTGCAGGGGCACGAAGACCATAATGATCAAGCCCGTGATGGCCATCCAGCGCGATGCGGGCGTCATCTTGGAGGGCCCGCCCTTGGAGGCGTAGCGGGCGTAGCGGCTCGTGCGGCCCCGCCGGTTCTTCATCATCACCCAGATGCCGGAAACGATGTGGAAGATAAAGAGTGCGGCCAAAATGATGCGGGCTACAAGCAGCAGGGGCCCGAACTGATGCAGGGTGTGCGAGTATAGGTTCAGCGACCGGCCCCCGTCAGGGATGAACACCATCAGGTTGGCTGCCAGGTGAATGATGAGGTACCCGATCAGCAGCAACCCGGTGAGTCCCATGATCACCTTTCTGCCTACGGTTGTATACCAGCCGCGGACTTTCTCCATGTGCACCATCGCTCCAGCTCCGCCCAGGGCTTGGCAGATAATATTCGAACAATGGTAGACGAAAAGACACGATTGCACTTCTAGCCTACCACGCGGGTCTTGATAGGGTCCAATACTTAGTGTCCATAAGTGTGATATAATTAACCTATCAAAACCGCCGGGGGAGAAGGGGGAGACGCCGGTGGAGCTCCGGCAGCTGCGCTACTTCCTGGCGCTGGCCCAGCACTTGCACTTCGCGCGGGCCGCCGAAAGCCTGCACATCACCCAGCCCTCCCTGAGCCAGCAGATCCGGGCGCTGGAAGAAGAGCTGGGCGTGACGCTGTTTGAGCGCTCCCGCCGGCACGTGGCGCTGACGGCCGACGGGGAAGCCCTTGTGCCCTACGCCCGCCAGCTGGTGGCGCTGGCCGACGACGCGCTGGCGGAGTTCGCCGAGCGGGGCGGCCTGCGCCGGGGCCGCATCCGCCTGGGCACCACGCCCACGCTGGGGGGCCACCTGCTGCCCGGGGTCATCAACGACTTCTTCGCCGCTTATCCGGGCCTTGAGCTCATCATCACCGAGGACGGGTCCGACCGGCTGGCCCGGGGGCTGCAGGAGGGCCGGCTGGACCTGGCGCTGCTGGTGGAGGACCCCGCCTTGAACGGCCAGGTGTTTGAACCTCTGCTCAAGGAGCGGATCGTAGTCGCCCTGCCGCCGGGGCACCGGCTCGCGGGCCGGGAGGAGGTGGCGCTGCAGGAGCTCCGCAGCGAAGGTTTTATCTTGTGCCGGGAAGGCTACCACCTGCGCAGCCTGACCTTGTCCGCTTGCCAGGCTGCGGGCTTTACACCCCGCATCGCCGTCAGCGGCACCGACGTGGACACGGCCTTGCGCTTCGTGCAGTCGGGGCTGGGCGTGGCTTTGGTGCCCCAGATCGCGGTGCAGCGGGCCTCCGGCGTCGCCACCGCCGCTCTGACCGACCCACCCCTGGCCCGCACCATCGGCCTCGCGTACAACCCCGGCCGCTACCTCTCCCGGGCCGCGGCGGCGCTACGGGAGTTCCTGCGCAGCGCCCTGCGGTCTGAGGCGAGCGCTTAAGCCGCGTCACAGAGAAGTGGGGATGGCGCGCATTCCCCGGGCCGGCGCCCAGCCCGCATGGGGGCTGGCATCCCGCGCACCGTGACCACATGCCACAGCGCGCCCGTGCCCGGCCCGCATGGGGGCTGGTCTTGGGCTTGCCCGCGAGCGCCATAATGTTCCTCTGCCCCCTGGGGACGGCAGCGGTCTGGTGTTCCGGGCCAGGGGGCTGGCTGCGCGGGGCTAGCGGCCGAGCCGGGCGGCGAGATGCGCCACGATCTTCGGGCCGTGGAAACGCCCGTTTTCGATCATCAGGTGGTTGGGCTCGTGGCCGCCCGCGGCGACGCCGGCCAGGTAGACGCCGGGCACGTTGGTCTCCATCGTCTCGGGGTCGTACACGGGCGCACCGGTTTCGGGGTCGATCCGGACGCCCAGTTGGACCTTAAGGGAGTGGTCGGGCTCGTAGCCGATCATGGCCAGCACGAAGTCGGCCGGCAGCGTGAAGCGGTGCCCGTCGTTCCGGACCAGGTGCACCCGGTCCCGCTCGATGCGCTCCACCCGGGTGTTGAAGTACGCGGGGATCTCGCCGTTGCGCAGGCGGGCGTCGATGTCGGGCCGGATCCACGGCTTCACCCGGTCGGACAAGCCGGGACCCCGGTGCACCAGGGTGACGAACGCGCCGTGGCGGTACAGCTCCAAGGCCACTTGGACTGCAGAGTTGCGCCCGCCGATGACGACCACCCGCTGCTGGAAGTAGGGCTGGGGCTCATCGTAATGGTGCCGCACGTGGTCCAGATCCTCGCCGGGCACGCCCAAGCGGCGGGGATTGTCGTAGTATCCCGTGGCGATGACCACCGCCCGGCTGCGGTACTGCCGCGCCGCGCCCGTGCGGTCCACCGTGGTGACGGCAAAGTCACCGAAGCGCCCCGCGATGTGGGTGACGGGCTCATAGGTGCGCATTTGCACCTTTTCCCTCTGGGCGACCTTCTGGAAGTAGGCGATGCCCTCGGCCCGCGTCGGGCGCAGGTGCGGCAGGGCGAAGGGGATGTCGCCGATCTCCAGCAGCTCCGCGGCGCTGAAGAAGGTCATGGTCTGGGGAAACCGGACGAGCGTGTTGAGGAAGGGGCCCTTTTCGAGAATCAAATGGGACAGCCCGCGCCGGCGCGCCGCCACCGCGCACGCGAGCCCGCACGGGCCGCCCCCCACGATGATCAGGTCCAGCACGGCAGGCAGCTGACCGTCGGCGGGTTGCGGCAAGGAAGACACCTCCGCCCGTGATCATACCACAACGGCTGCGGCCCAGCTCCGTTGCTGCACTCCCCGGCCCCGGCAGGGCCCCGTTCGCGGCGCGGGGGCTGCCGTCCCGTGGTTTCTAGCTCTCGTCGCTGCGCTGGTCCTGCCCTTCGGGCTCGCCGGCGCCTGCGGCGTCGTCCGGTTCGCCCGGTCCCGGCAGCCGTCCCGCCTGCTTCAGGGCGTGCCGCAGCAGGAACTCGATCTGGGCATTGACGCTGCGAAACTCATCCACGGGCCGAGGGGACGAACCGCCGCGCGGGCCCGCCGGGTCGGTGGGCGTTGGGATGTGGACCCCCGTTGCGGGTACCGGCACCCCCGCGGCCGTTTACTGGACGGGACGGGCGTGCGGCACCGCCGCGGCCTCTTGCGGCTTCGGTTCGAAAGTGGCCGTAAAGTGCCGCAGCACCGGCGGCTCGTAGGTGAAGCGGTAAGCGGGCAGTTCTGCCCGCCGCTCCCACACCCGGCGCAGGCCCTCGGCGACCACGTCCATGTGCCGGTGGCTGTACACGCGCCGCGGGATGGCCAGGCGCAGGAGCTCCTGCTCGGGGTAGTCGTGCTCGCCGGTTTCCGGGTTGCGGCCAGCCAGCACGGTGCCGATCTCGCACGCCCGTACGCCGGCTTCCTCGTAGAGCGCGACGGCCAAGGTCCAGCCGGGGAAGTCGTCTTTGCGGAAGTGGGGGAGAAACCGGGCTGCGTCCACGTAGACGCCGTGGCCGCCCGCGGGCGCGACCAGCGGGATTCCCAGGGCGTGCAACTGCTCCCACAGGTAGCGCACCTGGCCGACCCGGGCGGCGAGGTAGGCTTCGTCCAGGACCTCCCGCAGGCCCGCGGCCAGCGCGTCCATGTCCCGGCCAGACATGCCGCCGTAGGTAAGGAAGCCCTCGTACAGCACCCCGTACCGGGACGCGGCGCGGTACAGCTCCTCGTCCCGGAAGGCCACGAAGCCGCCCATGTTGACCAGGCCGTCCTTCTTGGCGCTCATGGTGCAGCCGTCGGCGTAGCCCATCATCTCCCGCACGATGGCGCTCAGGGGCACATCCCGGTAGCCGGGTTCCCGCTGCTGGATGAAGTAGGCGTTCTCGGCGAAGCGGGCGGCGTCGAGGAAAAGGCGCACGCCGTAGCGGCGGGCCAGGCGGCTCACCTGGCGGATGTTGTCCATCGACACGGGCTGGCCGCCGTTGTTGTTGCAGGTGACGGTGAGCATGATGAGGGCCACGTTCCGGCCTTCTTGTGCCAGCAGGGTCTCCAAGGCGGCGATGTCCATGTTGCCCTTAAAGGGATGCTGGCTCTGGGGGTCGCGCCCCTCGGGAATGACCACGTTGACGGGGCGGGCGCGGCGGTTGTGCACGTGGGCTTTGGTGGTGTCGAAGTGCATGTTGTTGGGCACGATCTGCCCGGGCTGCACGAGGGTGTGGAAGAGGACGTTTTCGGCCGCCCGGCCCTGGTGGGTGGGCAAGACGTAGGGGAAGCCCAGCACCTCCGCCACGGCCTCCTGCAGGCGCACGAAACTGCGGGAGCCGGCGTAGGACTCGTCGCCCAGCATCAGGGAGGACCACTGGGCGTCGCTCATGGCGGCGGTGCCCGAATCGGTGAGCAGGTCGATGCTGACTTGGCCGGCCCGCAGCCGGAAGGGGTTGTAGCCGGCGTCGGCGATGAACCGCCGCCGCTGGTCGCGTGTAGTTACGGGGATGGGTTCGATCATCTTGGCCCGGTACGGTTCGGCCCAGGCCAGGGGTTCCGCCAGCTGCGCCAGGTCGACGTGAGGCATGGAGACCACCCTCCTCGTCGTCTAGGGTTACTGCCTCAGCTCGCCTCGGCTCAGCTCGTGGGGCTCGGCTCGGAAAGCCGTTTTCCGTCGTCCGGGTGCCAGGCCGTGGCCCGGTTTCCGCCGGCCACCCTCTTCGTCGCTGCCATCGCCATCCTATGCCCAGAAACCGGTGCTTGGCCCCGTGTCCCGGCACCGCGCCCCCCGGCCTCGGGGTCGGCGCGTTTCCTTTGAGAACGGGCGCGGCATATCCTGCCGCAACTTGATCTGTCCAGGGGCCGGTGCTATACTGCGGTTGCCGTCGGACCCACCCAGGAAGGCTTGCCCACGGCCGGAGCCGCCCCAGAAATGATCATGAAACAGCTGCAGCGGGAGAAATACGAGCGGGCGTTCCTCGTGCTGGCCCGGGCCGTCACGGTCGGGCTGGCCTACTTCATCGCGTCGCCCATCCCCGGGCTCACGTCCTCGTTTGTCGCCATCTTCATGTCGCTGCTGCCCTTTGACCTGATGGTGGCCGCGCCCCGGCCCCTGTGGAGCCGGCACGAGTGGCAGCAGCTGTTCAAGGTGATGCGGCCCCGCCTGTGGGCGACGGCTGTGACGCTGCTCAAAGGTGTCAGCGTGGGCGCCGCCTTCGGGTTCCTGGCGGTGCTGGGCTTTCCCAGCACGCTGGGCGCCGTGCTCACCACCGGCTTGGCCTACGTGTGGGCGACGCGCACGCCGCACCTGATTTCCTCGTATGTGGCCATCATCTCCGGCCTCAGCCTGTACGAGCTCTTGGCCCAACTGCCGGACTTGGAGGTCCCCGCCGCGCTGGAGCCGCTGCCGGAGGCGGGCGCCAAGGGCCTGGCCGTGCTCTGGGTGGCGCTGACGAACATTTTCTTCTCCGCGGGCGGCACGTTCCTGGGCATGGCGCTGGGCTGGATCGTGGGCACCCTGACAGGCAGCGTCACGCGGCTGTTCCTCTCGCGGCCGTACCGCTCGCTGCAGAGCCAAGCCTACGATCCGCCCGTCACCAAGAAACCCTTTGACCAGGTGCTGCCCATCGGCGATCGCAACGCCTTGTTCACGGGGCGGGTGGAGGAGCGGGCCCCGCTGGCCCACCGCGCCCTGGCCGAGTGCCGCCTGCGGGAGCGGTGGCAGGCCACCGTGTTGTCGGTGCGGCGGGGCGAGGAGGAAGTGGTCATGCCGACGGGCTCCTTTGTCATCCTACCCGGCGATGAGTTGCTGGTGCTGGCGGGCCGGGAGCACCTGGATGAGGTGCGGGCGCAGCTGGAGGCGGCGCCGGAGCCCACGGCCAGCAGCCTAGGCGGCGCGTAAAGGGCGCGCCCCTGCTCACGCCCCTTGCACCCGACGGGATTCCCTTGTCCAGGCGCTTAGGTCCGCGTCGTTCAAGGCCGTGTTTCGGTGTTTTCAGAACTTGACGAGCTCCCAGGCTTGGCTGAGGGCTTCCCGCATGTGGGCCACGTGCTCGCGGGCCGCCCGTTCGGCCTCGTCGGCGTCCCGGCGGGCCATGGCTTCGTAGATGCGCTGGTGCTCGGCCAGGGAGCGGGGCGCTCGCCCCGGGACCAGGATCGTGCGGAACTGGAACCGCACCAATCGCGCCTTGAGGGACGCGATGAGCTCGGGGATCTTGCGGCTGCCGCACGCGTCGTAGATGATGGAGTGAAATTTGTGGTTGTACTCGGAGTAGCGGTTGTACTCGGCGGCGGCCACGGCGTCCTCCATGTCCTCGGTGAGCGCTTTCAGCGCCTGGAGCTGCTCGTCGGTGATGCGCCCGGTGGCCAACCGCACCGCGGCGCCATCCAGCACTTCCCGGGCCAGCAGGATGTCGGTGGCTTCCTCGAGGGTGAGGCGCTTCACCACCGCTCCCCGGTTGGGTTCGATGGTGACGAGGCCCTCAGCGTCTAGCCGCTCCAGCGCCAGGCGGATGATATGACGGCCGGCGTTGAAACGCTCGGCCAGCTGCGCCTCGACCAGGTGCTGAGAGGGGCTGAACTCTCCATTGAGGATCGCGGCGCGTATGGCCTCGTGCACCGACTGCACGCTGGCCCGCGCCATGCGCTGGGTTGTCGTCATAGGCGTTGACCTCCGGTTTCATGCCCCTGGGCGGCCGGTGGGGCT
>DATCKT010000018.1:0-30062 GCA_036562195.1 Limnochordales bacterium | reverse complement strand
CCGCCGCTGGGACGTCCGCTTCCGCCCCGAAGGGCTTCCGCAAACCTCCCCGCTCGACTTGCATGTATTAGGCACGCCGCCAGCGTTCGTCCTGAGCCAGGATCAAACTCTCCGTTAATCGTTCCACATCCCCGCCGGCGGAATTCCTCCCGCCAACAGGGGTTGTAGACCAATCAACAGCAAGCCGATCCGGCTTACCGCTTCGGCCTTCTCTTCGAAGGCCCGCACCTCGTTCACCAGGTCGCCACGCTGTTTAGTTTTCAAGGACCAACCTAGACCCAAAACAACGGCCTTGCGGCCGCCGCGCCGCCTGCCTCGTTCCGGACGGCGCACCGTCCGGTAGGAGCGCAGGCAATTTCTTATGTTACCACGCCCGTTGCCTCTTGGCAAGAGGCAACTTTTGCCGTCGCCCCGGGTTTGTGCCCCGAGCGCCAGCAAGTGTTAATATAACACGGGTCCCCAGACGATGCAAGCCCCTTTTCGCCTACGTTTCGCGCGATCCGCCCGGCGAGCATGGCCCGCAGTTACTGGCGGGCGGTGCCGGAACAGCGCCGAAGCGCCTCACGGCGGCCGCGCGGCAGCCGTCTACCCGAGCAGCCGGTGCCACGCCGCGGCCGCGACCATGCCCGCCACCACCGTCAGCGCCAGGCTGCGGGTGCGCCAGGCCACGGCCAGGCTGATGAGGGCGGGCACCAGCGCCGGGTTGTCCCACGAAAGCTGCGGCGCACCGCCGGGCATGAGCACCGCCTGCGCCACCAGCGCCGCCATGAGGGCGGGCGGCAGCAGGGCCAGCCACTCCCGCACCAAGGGCGGCAGCGGCCGGCTGGCCAGGAGCACCAGCGGCATGACCCGCGGCACGTAGGTGACCAGCGCCATACCGAGGATGATCAAGAAGAGGCTCCCGGCCTGCGCGCCGTCCACTGTTGGATCACCACCCCCGCCGCGGCCGCGGCCATGGCCGCCGCCATGACGCTCCAACCTCCCAGGAACCGCCCGCCGCCCACCGCGAGCAGCGCGGCCAAAATCGCCACGGCCAGCCCCACCCGATCTTTGAGCTGCCCGGCCAGCAGGCCGATGAACATGGCGGGCAGGGCGAAATCCAGCCCCAGGGCCTCAGGCGCCGCGAGCGCGCCGCCCACCCAAGCGCCGGCCACCGTCGACACAAGCCAGCTCAAGTAGGCGGTCAAGCCCAGCCCCGCAAAGACAAGCGGGTCACCCTTGCCCTCGGCGGCGAATTGGCCGTGGCCGACGGCGAACGTCTCGTCGGTCATGAGGAAGCCGACGCCGGCCAGCACCGCGGGCCGCACGCCCCGGAAGAACGGGCTTAAGGCGGCGCTCATCAGGATGTGGCGCAGGTTGACGAAGAACGTGGTGAGCACGATAGAGATGGCCGGCGCGCCTGCCTGAAGCATGGCCACCGCCACAAACTGGCTCGCGCCCGCATACACCAGGGCCGACATGGCACCGGTTTCCAGCGGCGTCAAGCCCGTCTGGCCCGCCAGCACCCCCATGGCCAGACCGATGGGTACATAGCCCATGACCACCGGCCACGCCAGCCGCACCCCGTGCCAGAGCCGGCTGCGGGCCGGGCGGGCGTTTGTCGCACGAGCGAGTTCCTCCATGCCGTTGGTCCCCTCGGACGGTTGGGATCTGCTCGGGTCTGCGCGGGCTCACGCGGACCTAGACAAGGTCGCGGGGGCGCATGTGCGGGAACAGGATCACGTCCCGGATGGACGGCGAGTCCGTGAGCAGCATCACCAGCCGGTCAACGCCGATGCCGAGCCCCCCGGCCGGCGGCATGCCGTACTCCAGCGCCCGCAGGAAATCTTCGTCCATCATGTGGGCTTCCTCGTCGCCGGCCGCCCGCTGCTCCAACTGGCGCAGGAAGCGCTCCCGCTGGTCCACCGGATCGTTGAGCTCCGAGAAACCGTTGGCCACTTCCCAGCCCATGATGTACGGTTCGAAGCGGTCGGTGAGGCGCGGGTCGTCGTCCTTGCGCTTGGCCAGCGGCGACACCTCGACGGGATAGTCCACGATGAACACCGGCTGGATCAGGTGCGGCTCCACCAGCTCCTCAAACAGCTCCGCCAGCACCTTGCCCCACGTGGCGTCCTTCGGCACCTCCACGCCCTTCTCGGCCGCGGCGCGGCGGGCCTCTTCGTCGGTCCTGATGCGCCGGAAGTCCACCCCGACGTAGCGGGCCACCGCGTCGATCATGGGAAGGCGCGGCCACGGCGGCGTCAGGTCGATGCGGTTTCCTTGGAACGTGATGACGCGGCTGCCCGTCACCTCCTCGGCGATGTACGCGAACAGCTCCTCGGTCAAGCGCATCATGTCCCGGGCGTCCGCGTAGGCCTCGTACACTTCCACGGCCGTGTACTCCGGGTTGTGCTTGGTGGAGATGCCTTCGTTGCGGAAGTTCTTGCCGATCTCAAATACCTTGTCGAAACCGCCCACCAGCAGGCGCTTCAGGTACAGCTCGGGCGCGATGCGCATGTAGAGGTCCATGTCGAGTGCGTTGTGATGGGTGATGAAGGGCCGGGCGTTGGCGCCGCCGGGGATGGGGTTGAGCATGGGCGTTTCCACCTCAAGGAAACCCCGCTCGGTGAGAAACCGGCGCAACGCGGCGATGGCCTTGCTGCGGGCGATGAAGACGTCCCGCACGCCGGGGTTGACGATCAGGTCCACGTAGCGCTGGCGGTAGCGCAGCTCCACGTCTTTGAGGCCGTGCCACTTTTCGGGCAGCGGCCGCAGCGCTTTGGCCAAAAGTGTCAGCTCCTGGACTTCGACGCTTTCCTGGCCGGTGCGGGTGCGCATGACCTGCCCGCGCGCGCCCACGATGTCGCCGATGTCCAGTGAGTCCAAGAGCCCGTAGGCCGCCTCGCCCATGGTGTTGACGCGGCAGAAGAGCTGGATGCGCCGGCCGCCGTCCTGGAGGTCGGCGAAGGTCACCTTGCCTTGGCGCCGGATGGAGCGCAGCCGGCCGGCGATGCGCACTTCGCTGCCCTCGAGCTCCGCGAAGCGATCGAGGATCTCGCCGGCCGTGTGGGTCCGCTCGTAGCGGCCGCCGTAAGGAGGAGGGCCCGACTCCAGCAACCGCCGGCGCTTGTCCAGCCGCGCCGCAATCTGGTCGTTCAAGTCCGCCGGGACGTCCGGCGCCGGCTGCGCCCGCTGGTCGGCCGCGGAACCGCCGGGCCCGGCCGCGGGCGCGGGCTGGCCCGGTGCAGCCTCCACCTGCCCAGGCGCCGCCTCGCCCGCGGCCGCTTGCGGCGTGCGGGACGTCGTGTCTGGGTCCATTATCGTGTCACTTCCAAGATCTGGTACTTCAGCACCCCGGCCGGGGCCCTAACCTCCACGATGGTGCCAGGGCGCTGGCCCATGATGGCCTGGCCCACCGGGGACTCGTTGGAGATGCGATGGTTGAGGGGATCCGCCTCGGCGGAACCAACCACCTGGTACTCGAATTCGTCGCCGTGCTGCAGGTCCTTGAGGCGCACGCGCGCCCCCAAGGTTACCACGTCCGCCGGGCCTTCCGCTTCCTCGATGACCTTTGCATGGCGCAGCATCTTTTCCAGCTGAAGGATTCTGCCCTCGACGAAAGCCTGCTCATTCTTGGCATCGTCATATTCCGAGTTCTCCGAGATGTCTCCGAACTCCAGCGCCTGCTTGATGCGGGCGGCCACCTCCCGCCGCCGCACCGTCTTCAGGTGTTCCAACTCCTTCTCGAGCTTCTCGAGACCCTCGGCTGTCAGCAGTACTTCCTTCTCCGACATCGAGCGCAGTCTCCCCTTTGCCCGGGCGTGGTCTGCCCTCTATTCTACGCTCATGCTATGCGAATCTTCCGGGCACCCGGTGGGAATGGGTGCCATGAGATTCGGCACAGATTATATCGAAACCGATCGCCTTTGTGAAGGCTAAAAAACCCGGTGCCACAAGCCGAAGGAAGCAGGCGCCCCCTCCGGCCGGCATGCCGGGTCGTGTCGGCGGCAAAGCGTGTCGTTGCGGCGGCGTGGGGATGATGGCCGCGACGGGCGCCGGCTAACGCAGCGACGGCTGCGACAGCGCCCGGCGAGCCGCGAGCAGCTGCTGCCACCGGGCCTCGGTCACGGGCCGGTCGAAGCTGCGCAGCCCGGCCAGCCGGAAGCCGTGGCGGGCGGCCAACTCCCGCATGCGCAGTATGGATTCGGGCGTCAGGTCCGAGCCGAGGCTGGTGTGGCGGTAATCCTTTTCCAGCGCCAGCATCATGGTCTCCGACATGCAGGCGTACGCCAGGCCCTGCTCGTAGCCGAAGTCCCACCCGAACCACGGGCGGCCGGGCACTTCGATGACGCCTCCGTCCAGCACCAGCACGTCGGGCCGCTCCACTTCCACCCGGCGGCTGACGTTGGGCGGCCTGGACATGTCGCAGATGACCGCACCGGGCCGCAGCATGTCGGGCGTGACGAACTCCTCGGCGGTGCTGGTGGCGATGACCACCATCTCGCTGTCGGGCAGCCCCGCCGCCACGTCGGTGGTGAGGCGGATGGGGCAGTCGGGAACCTCCAGGAGCCGGGCCATGGCAGCCTGGAACGCCTCGGGTCCGGCCCCGGTGCCGGGCAGCTCCGGCCGGTGCAACAGCCAGGCGGCCAAGGTGCCGGCAGGGAACTCCCGGCCCCGGTCCCGCTCGGCCAGCACCCACTGGGCCACCTCCGCGGCCACGGCCAGCAGCCGCTCGTACGCCTTGGCGCCCGAGCGCGGGTTGCCGATGAGGATCAGCCGCTGCACCTCAGGGGCCAAAAGCAGCGCGGTGCCGCGACCGATGGACCCGGTGGCGCCGACGACGGCGGCGGTGGACCGGGCCAGGTCTGCGCCCAGCCGGGTGCCGGCTTCCAACAGCGCCTCGATGGCGGCCACCACCGTGTAGCTGTTGCCGGTGGTCAAGGCCACACCCAGGTGGGTTAAGGCCCGCCCGCTGCGGGACACGATGGCCGTGTACGCCCCGAGGCCCACGATGCCGGCGCCCCGGTCCCTGGCCAGCTCCACCGCCGCCGCGACCACAGCCAGGTTCTCCCGGCGCGGGCCGTCCACCAATTGCCGGGTGGTGCGGGGCACCACCACGAACTCGCCGTAGGCCCGCTGGCCGGTGGCCGACACGACGCGGGTGGCGCCGACCACGAAGGGCTCCATCAACCCGTTGAACCGGCGGCTCAGGCGCTCCAGTTCAACCTCGGTATACGGCTCGAAGCTGGGGTCGAACTCGGTGTAGTTGCGCAGGTCCAGCGGGTGGACGAGAAACGCGAAGCGGCCTTCCTCTTCTTCCGGCTCCTGTCCGCGCTCTTGGCGCGCCCCGCTTGCGGCCGCGCGCGTCCCGGTTTCAACCACGGAGACGCGGGCCGCGGGCCCGCGGGCCGCGCCATTGGCGGTGTGCCGGCGCACCGGCGGCGGCACCGGCTCCCGTCGATCGACCAGGTGCGCCAAGAGCTCGCCCGTGTTGCCCTCGTCCAGCACGCGGCACACCCGCTCCAGCGCCTCCAAGGCCAGGTGGCAGTGCTCTTCTTCGATGATCAGGGGCGGCTCGATGCGGATGACGCTGTTGCCGTTCAGCGTCGGGGCCACCCGCAGCCCGCCGCGGTTTAGAAGGTACGAGGCGATGGCGGGCGTCAGGAGCTCCTGGGAGGCCATCACGCCCAGCATGGCCCCGGCGGTGCTGCGGAACGTGTCCTCGTCGATGCCGAAGTCGATCCCCAGCATGAGCCCCGTGCCCCGCACTTCCCGGATGACCCGGGGGTAGCGGCGCTGCATGTCCTCAAGGCCCCGCCGCAAGAGCTCGCCCAGCTGCCGGACCCGCTCCAACAGCTTGCCGCCGTCGCCGGTGAGCAGGTCCAGCGCCGCCAGGCCCGCCCGGCAGGCCAGCGCGTTGCCGGCAAAGGTGGAGGAGTGCTTGGTGGCAAAGGCTTCTGTATAGGCCTCGGCGGTGCTGAGCACCGCCCCGATGGGCACCAAGCCGCCGCCCAGGGCCTTGGCCAGGGTCATGACGTCGGGGGCCACCCCTTCGGCCTGGCAGCGAAAGAGGGTACCCGTCCGTCCCAGGCCCGTCTGCACCTCGTCCAGAATGAGCAGCGTCCCGTGGGCCCGGCACAGCTCTTTGACGGCGGCCAGGTACCCCGGCGGCGGCATCACGATGCCGCCCTCGCCCTGGATGGGCTCCAGGATCACCGCCGCGTACTCGCCCGGCCGGGCGGCCAAGGCCTCGGCCACCGCGTCCGCGTCGCCGTACGGCACAAAGTCAAAGCCCGGCAAGGGAACGCCGAACGCTTCCTGGTAGGCCGGGCGCCCCGTGGCGGACAGCGCCCCCAAGGTCTTGCCGTGGAAGCTGTTGTGGGCGGCCAGGATCCGCTGCCGCCCCGTGGCGGCCCGGGCCAGCTTCAAGGCCGCCTCGGTGGCTTCGGCGCCGCTGTTGGTGAAGGTGACGTAACGCAAGCCCTCGGGCGCCAGCTCAACGAGGCGGCGCGCCAGCTCGCCGGCGGCGTCCAGATAGGAAGGCTGCACGAAGCTGGGCTCGCCCGCGTCCCGCACCCGGTTCAGGGCTTCCCAGATGGCCGGCGGGTTGTAGCCGAAGGGCAGCGCGCCGTAGGCGGCGATGAAATCCAGGTAGCGATTGCCCTCGCTGTCCCACAGCCACGGGCCCTCGCCCCGCACAAAGCGCTTGTCGAGCCGAACGGTCTCCAGCAGCTCGCCCAAGTGCGGATTGACGTATTGCGGGAACGGATGCATAAGCAGCCTCCTCCACGCGGGTGCCACGTGCACAAGTTTGTGCACATCCCTACTCTACCAGTTCCCGGCCGGCAAGGCAACGGTTTCTTGGTCAACCAGACGCCGGCGCCGCCTCCGGCACCGGGTCGGTCAGATACTCGATGCGGGGTTTCAACTGCAGGCGATCGATAAGCTCCAGGTATTCGTGGGGCTGGAGCTCGCGGCGCTCGCCGGCCACGGCGATGAGGAGCGCTTCGATGACGTTGGTGGCGAAGGAACGGCCGTTGAGCTCGGGCGTGGACGTCACCAAAAGGCGCACCCGCCGCTTCTTTAGCTCAGCCACGTCGGCCTTGGTGATGGTCTGGGTCATGATGGTCTTGCCGCTCAAGTCGTCGGGCATGTGGCGCCGGATGAAATGGAAGTCGCCGGCGATGATGTCCGCCCACTGATAGTACTTGGTGTACTTGGGCTGCACCTTGGTCTGCTTGGACCCGGTGGGATACAGCACCGAGATGGGCAGCTGCACCACCAGCGGCGCGAGCAGCCGGGCCACCGCGGTGAAGGTAGCCAAGGAGCGCAGCGGCACGGGCACGCCCAGAACGAACATAAGGTCGCCAATGATCATCTGGCAGCCGGTTTGGGCCAGGGACTCGGCCATGCCGAAGCGGTCCACCGCCGACACGAGCAACACCCGCTGGTCCCGCCAGCGCAGGCCCAGCTCCTTTTCCAGGTATGGCACGATGCGCCGCTCCAGCGAGTTCTTGAGGCCGGAACCATCCACGATGGGGGTTTTGCGGGCCGCCGCGGCGATGCGCCGGGCATCCCGCAGCACGTACCGCCGGCCTCCGGCCCACACGTACAGGTCGATGCCGCCCAAGCCGAAGGCGTCCACTTGCCCGTCCAACTCGCTGATGAGGCGGATGGCCTTGTCGATGTCGCCGTCGGTGCCGATGCGCTCCACCCGCACCCGCTCGCCCAGCAGCTCAATCTCGGCCACGTGGTCCCGTTCCGAGGACCCGATGCTGACGCTGACTACCCGTTTCATGCTCCCTTGCCTCCCGGCCGGCTCCTTCCCCGCCGTCGTTCCAGGGCGCCCGGCGCCGCTGGCCGGCGCTGCCGGCGGGCCACCGATGCCGCCCTAGGCGCGCCGTCGTGCGTTCCCGCCGCGTTCCGGTGCGGCGTGCGCCGCCTACCCACGGCCAGCCGTCAAGATGTCCCGCACCCGTTCCGGCGGGACGTAGCGATCCTCCGTGATGGGCGATGAGCCCAGTTCGATGCCGACCACCCGGTCCGGCCCCAGCACCGACTCCAGCCACCGGATGCGCATGTCCGACCCGAGAAACACGATCAGGTCGCACTCGCGTATGCGCGCCAGGATCTCCATCACCCGGTTGAACAGCTCCGCGCCGGATACGTTCTCCACGTAGCTCCAGCGCTCCGCGTTGTTGAGCAATAGGACGAAGTCGACGCCTTCCTCGCGGGCCAAGGCCTCCAGCTCGTCTTTGTTTTTCACCGGAAACCCGATAAGGGCCAGGCGGCGGCCCTTGCGGACCTCGCCTAGGCTCTCGAGCCGGGACACCACCGCCCGGTCGATGCCCATCTCCGCGGCCACTTCCTGCTGGGAAAGGCCTTGCGCCCGGCGCTCCAAGATCCGGTCGATGGCCCGCTGGATCTTGCGCCGGCTGATGAGCTTGTCTCCGATGCGGATCAAATCCATGGCGCCGCCTCCCGCGGGCCGCGCCTGGCGGCCCCGCCCCCCGTTCGTGCACATAGTTGTGCACATCCGTATCTTACCACATCGAGGGGCCGGCCGTCACCTTCAAAAGGCGGGCGGCAGGAGGCCCACACCCCCGGCCCGCGGCGGGCAACCCGTGCCGCGGCCTCCGGGGCGGCGGCAGGCCCGTCCGCTCCTGCCCGCACCGAGCGGGACGCCGCCGCCTCCGGCCCGTAGCGCGTCAGGCGGCCCTGCCTTTGGGCGGCGCGGCAGGGCCGCACAAAAAGAGGGCAGCGGGGTCGCTGCCCGTCACGCGGCCTCGTCCAACTCCCTGGGTTGGAGCTTGAGGGGTTCGTCGGCTTGGGCGCCAAGGCTGTCCAGGTGGTCCATGAGCGCCTCCTCGACCAACGCGGCGCTGTCCAGGCGCTGCACCAACTGCTTGAGGCGGTTGGCCCGCGGGACGCCCTTAAGGTACCAGGCGATAGGCGAGCGCATCTCCCGCACCGCCGTGTACTCGCCCTTGAACGCCACGGCCATGCGCAGATGACGCACAGCCATGGTCAGCTTGTCCCGGGCCGAAGGCGGCGGCAGCAGCTCGCCGGTCTCCAGGAAGTGCACGACCCGACGGAAGATCCACGGGTCGCCCAGGCAGCCGCGCCCAATCATGACGGCGTCGCAGCCGGTTTCCTCGAGCATCCGGGCCGCGTCCTGCGGCGTAAAGACGTCGCCGTTGCCGATGACGGGCACGTCCACCGCCCGCTTGACCTCGCGGATGATGTTCCAATCGGCCCGGCCGGTGTAAAACTGCTCGCGGGTGCGCCCATGGACGGCGATGGCCGCGACGCCGGCCTTTTCCAACTCCCGCGCCACGGCGGGCGCGGTGACCCGCGTCTCGTCCCAGCCCTTGCGGATCTTGGCCGTGACGGGCAGGTCCACCGCCTCCACGACCGCCCGCACGACCCGGCCGGCCCGCTCAGGGTCCAGCATGAGCGCGCAGCCCTCGTCGTTGCGGGTGATCTTGGGCACCGGGCAGCCCATGTTGATGTCCAACAGGTCTGGCCGGCGCTCCGCCACGTGGCGGGCGGCCTCCACCATGACGGCCGGTTCCCCGCCAAAGATCTGCAGGCCCACCGGGCGCTCCTTGGGATCGGTTTCCAGGAGCTTGAGCGTCTTGCGGTTGCCGTAGCAGATGCCCTTGGCCGAAACCAGTTCGCTGTAAACGAGAGCGGCCCCCAGCTCGCGCGCGATCAGGCGAAAGGGCAAGTCCGTCACGCCGGCCATGGGGGCCATCACCACTGGATGTTCGAGCCGGATCCCGCCGATGGTAGGCACGGCAGGTCCCCTCCCTCGGGCGGGGCCCAAAGGCCCCGTCGCGCAGGACTGCTCCTCAGGACTGCTCCTCAGGACTGCTCGCCGTACTTGCGGCGGAACCGCTCCACCCGGCCGCCCGACGTCACGATGCGCTGCTGGCGCTGGCCGGTATAGAAAGGATGGCACTTGGAGCAGATCTCGACCCGCAGGTTCTGCACCGTGGAGCCCGTCTCAAAGCTCTCGCCGCAGGCGCAGGTAACCCGCGTCCGGTAGTACGGTGGGTGAATGCCCGTCTTCATCGTTCGTTCCCCTCTCTCTACGCGCTGCGGCCGCCCGCCTGTGCGGCGCGGCCCGGCCGGCATTCTAAGATTATAGCACATGGCGGCGGCGGCTGCAGAAGATCTTGAAAGCACCAGGGGGGCCCCGGGTCGCCACGCGGGCTCTTGCCTGCGGGTGCCGCCTCGCCCCCGTCGCTGATCCTCCGACTTTTCCTTCGCAGCGGCGGTTTCTTATATATCTTTCTGACTTCCCTGACGCGCCACAAGGGAAACCCGTGCCGGCTACGGAAGTATGTTCCAACCGCAGCCTCGCGTTGGGGGGTGCCCGCGCTGGCAGAGCGCTTCACACTGCACGTCAACGGGCGAACCGTGACGGGCGCGCGGGTGCGGCAGGTGCCCTTCACGGCCGAGCGGGTGCGGCGGGCCATGGAGGCGGCCGCCCGCTGACGCGGTCCGTTCCAGCGGTCCGTTACAGCTCGTGCGAAACCGCAGTGCGGTGCTAGCTTCCGATACGCTCGCCCGCGTTTTCCATAACTTGGCAGACGCGGTCCCGCGCCCGTTGGCCCCGGTGGAGGAAAAGCGGGCACGGCGCCGAATTTGCGGAAAAAAACTGGATGCAGGCTGGCTGGCATTTTGGCTTGCTGGCTTTCTGGCTCGCTCGTCTCCCCTGCACCCACGCCCAGCCGGAGCAGCAGGCCCGGACGGGAGTGCGCCATGGTCCCTGCCGAGCAGTTAAACCGGGTGTTGGCCGCCATCGACCGCGACTATATCATTGATCTTGCCCGCCGCCTGGTGCAAACCCGCAGCGTCTACGAGCCCGGCGTCCCGGGAGCCAATGAGGCCGAGGCCGCGCAACTGCTGGCGCGAGAGCTGGCGTGCCTTGGGCTTGCCGTGCACGTGGAAGAGGTGGCGCCGGGGCGGCCCAATGTCATCGCCGACTGGACCGGCGACGCCGCGGGGCCGTGCTTGCTGTTTGAAGGGCACACCGACGTAGTCACCGAAGGCGACCCGTCTCACTGGACCCACCCGCCGTTTGCGGCCGAAATCGTAGACGGGCGACTGTACGGGCGCGGCGCGGCGGACATGAAGGGCGGGATCGCGGCCGCCATTGGCGCCGTACGGGCCTTGATGGCGGCGGGGGTTCCTTTCCCCGGCCGGGTGCGCCTGGCCATCCTCGTCGATGAAGAGGACTTGATGCTGGGCGTCAAGCATTTCATTCGGTCAGGCTGGGCCGCGGGCGTCGACGGCGCGATCATCTGCGAACCCGAACAGAATGAGATTTGCCTGACGCAGAAGGGCGCCATGCGGGTGCGGGTGACGTTTACCGGGGTGATGGCCCACGGCGCCATGCCCCAGTCGGGCGTGAACCCGATCCCGTGGGCCGCCGAATTTGTGCGGGGCGTCGGCGAATTGGAGCGGCGGTTGGTGCGCCGCCACGGGGAGCACCCGTTTCTCGGGCGGCCGTCGGTGACTCCCACTATCGTACAGGCGCCCGCCCATGGGCCGGCGCAGCTCAACGTCATCCCCGCCACGGCGGAGGTGTGCCTGGACATCCGTACCATTCCGGGCATGGACCACGGCGCCGTCGAGGCCGCCCTCCGGGACATCCTGGCCGCCATCGGCCGGCAGGATGCGCGCCTGCGCGCGGAACTGGACGTCTTTGAGCAGCGCCCTTGGACGGAAACGCCCAAGGACGCGCCGGTGGCGCGGGCGGTGGCCGAAGCGTACCGGCTGGCCACCGGCCGGGAACCCGTTTACGGCGGCGTGCCCGGAGCCACGGATGGGACGTTCCTGCACGCCTGGGCCGGCATCCCCATCGTCACGGTGGGCCCCGGCCCCCGGCTCATTCCGCACCAGGTGGACGAATACGTGGAGATCGAGCAGTTGATCGAGGCGGCCCGCATCTACGCGGCTGCCGCCCTGCTCTTCGTCCACGGTGAGGCGGGGGGTCATCGCCGGTGACAGGCAGGCCCTAGAGATGTGACAACCGCGGGCGCTCGGGCGACCCGGGCGGTTCGGCCGGTCCTCGCCCACTGCCATAGATCCTGGGAAGGAGGATGGTTCCGATGCACAACCTGCGTCGCATGAGGAAGCGGCTGGGAGGCGCCCGTATCGCCCTGCTGTTGGCAGCGGTAGCCGCCATGGTGTTGGGGCTGGCGCTGGGGTATGCCGGTGCGCAGGCGCCCCGCCGCGGGGGACATCTGACCATCGCGCAGTCGGCCGAGCCGCCCGTGCTGGATCCCATGGTCACGACGGCCACGGCGGCCTCCAACATCGTGCATCACAACGTGCTGGAAGGCCTGGTGAAGTTGGACCGGGACGGCAACATCGTGCCGGGTCTGGCCGAAGCATGGACGGTCTCACCCGATGCCACGGAATACGTCTTCCGCCTGCGTCAGGGCGTGCGGTTCCACAACGGGCAGCCCTTTACGGCCGCGGACGTGAAGGCCAAGTTCGAAAAGGCGCGGGATCCCAACTCCGGCCACACGGGGCAGCATTATTACGTGGCTATCGAGTCTGTTGAAACCCCAGATGACTATACGGTGGTCTTCCGCATGTCGGAACCGGACGCGGAGTTCCTTTACAACCTGGCCCGGCCCGACTCGGTGATCCCGCCGGCGGGCTACGGGAGCGCCCAGAGCATCCACCCCATCGGGACGGGGCCGTTCCGCTTCGTCGAATGGGTCCGGGGCAGCCACGTGCGCCTCGAGCGGTTCGACGGCTACTACAAGCCCGAACTGCCCTACTTGGACAGCGTGACGTTCCGCTTTATCGCGGATCCCAATGCCCAGGTCGCTGCGCTTTTGGCCGGCGACATCGATGCCATCGGCGGCGCCATCACCGCCGAGCAGGCCTTCCGTGTCCAGCAGGCGCCCGGTTTCAAGGTCATCGAGGGACCGTCCACCAACACCGTCATTCTAGCCATGAACAACTCGCGGGCGCCCCTGAGCGACGTGCGGGTGCGGCGGGCCATCTCGCACGCCATCAACCGGGAAGAGGTCATGCTGGGCGCGGAGTTCGGTTTCGGCCAGATCATCGGCTCCCATATGACACCGGCGGAGCCGTACTACGTGGACTTGACGGGCATGTATCCGTACGACCCCGCCCGGGCGCGGCAGCTCTTGGCCGAAGCGGGCTATCCCAACGGGTTCCGTCTGACCTTGAGCCTGCCTACCTCCTACACGTACGCGGTTCGCAGCGGCGAGATCATGGCCCAGCAGCTGTCGCAGGTCGGCATTGAGGTGGACATTGAGCTGGTCGAATGGGCCACTTGGCTCTCCCGCATCTACGGGCAGGCGGACTACGACCTGACGGTCATCGGCCACGCCGAACCCATGGACATCAGCAACTACGGCCGGCCCGACTACTACTACCGCTACGACAGCGCCGAAGCCCGGGAGCTCTTGGCGGCGGCCCGCCGCACAGGCGATGAGGAACAGCGGAGGGAGATTTACGCGCGGCTGCAGGAGCACATCGCCCGGGACGCGGTCAACGTGTGGCTGTACGCCAGGCCCTTCTTCATTCTGAGCCGGGCCGACGTGTACGGCTGGTGGGAAAAGCTGCCCGTGGTGGTAGCCGACCTGACGGAGGTGTACTTCAGCCGGTAGCCGGGGTGCACTTGCCCGTAGGCGGAGTGCACTTGCTGGTGGCCGGGATGCACTTGCCGGTAGCGGGGGTGCACTCGCCGGCAGCCGGGGCACCCTTGCCGGTAAGCGTCGGCCGCTCGTGCCCTGGGGCGTTCGCGCGGGCGAGCCTGTGCAACCGCTTTGCGAAACCGGACGGGCGGTCGCTGCCGGGGTATGCCCCGGGGCGGCCGCCTCACGTCGTCCGCCCGTAGACACAGGGAAGGAGCCGCCCGAGGGGTATGCAGGCCTACCTCATCCGGCGTGCCATCACGTTTGCCATCACGGTGTGGCTGGCCGCGTCGCTGACCTTCGTGACGCTGCTGGTTATCCCGGGCAACCCGGCCCGCGTCATCCTGGGCACCGACGCCGGCCCGTCGGCCGTGGCCGCCCTCGAGCGGCAGCTGGGCCTGGACCAGCCCGCCTCGGTGCGCTATGTGCGCTGGCTGGCGGACCTCTTGCGCTTCGACTTGGGCGAGTCGATCGTATACGGTGTGCCGGTGTCGAGCCTGATCGTGGAGCGCCTGCGGGTGACGTTGCCGCTGACGGCCATGGCACTGGCCCTGGCGCTCATCATCGGCGTCCCGCTGGGCCTCTTCGCCGCTACCCGCCGCGGCAGCGCGCTGGACCTGTTCGCCACCGCCTTCGCCCAGATCGGCATCGCGACGCCGTCCTTCTGGCTCGGAATCTTCCTGATTCTCGTGTTCTCCGTCAAGTTGCGGTGGCTGCCAGCCGGCGGTTTCACCCCGTGGAGCCAGGATGCGGGGCGCGCCTTCCTCTCTCTCTTGCTGCCCGCGTTGGCCTTGGGCGCCGCCCGGGCGGCCTCCCTGACCCGGATCGTCCGCTCCGCCGCTCTGGAAGTGTTGTCCGCGGACTACGTCCGCACCGCGCGGGCCAAAGGTGTAGCCGAAGGGACAGTGATCCGCCGCCATGTGCTGCGCAACGCCCTGATCTCCGTGGCCACCGTGGTGAGCCTGGAGGTGGCGCAGCTTTTGGCCACGTCCATCATCGTGGAAACCGTGTTCACGTTGCCGGGCCTGGGGACGCTGGTGTTGAGCGCGGTCAGCAACCGGGACCTGCCCCTGGTGCAGGGCATCGTGGTGTGCATGGCTTGTGTCATCTTGGCCCTCAGCCTGATCACGGATGTCCTGTACGCGTATCTCGACCCGAGGATCCGGTACTCATGAGGAGCAGGCGGCTGCCGAATTTGCGGATCGGGATGTGGCTGAAGGGCCACTGGAACTTGGCCGCGGGGCTGGCGATCCTCTCTGTGTTGGTGGCCACCGCCGTGGTGAGCTTCTTTTACGTTCCCCACGATCCAAACCGCATCAACATCACCGGCCGGTTCCAACCGCCCGGCGAACAGTACCTCCTGGGCACGGACCAGTTCGGTCGAGATCTGTTGAGCCGCATCATGGTGGGCAGCCGGATCACCATCCTGGTGGGCGTCGTGGCGGTGGGCATCGGGCTGTCGGTGGGACTGGTCTTGGGCGGCTTTGCGGCCAAGTACGGGCGCTGGGTCGACGAAGCGCTGATGCGGCTCCTGGACGCGGTGGCGGCCTATCCCCCGCTGCTTTTGGCCATCTTGCTGGCTTCCATCATGGGTCCGGGTCCCGTCAGCGGCATGTTGGCCATCGGGATCTCGACCGTGCCGGTCTTCGCGCGGCTGGTGCGGGCCAACTTCCTCGCGCTGCTTCAGGCCGAGTTCGTGCAAGCAGCCCGGGCGGCGGGTGCGAGCAACGCCCGCATCCTGTGGCGGCACCTGCTGCCCAACACCGCGGCCATCCTGCTGGTGCAGGCGACCATCACCTTCGCCAACTCCATCTTGGCGGAAGCCGCCCTCAGCTACCTGGGCCTCGGCACCCAGCCGCCGCATCCCAGCTGGGGCCGCATGCTGCGGGAAGCCCAAGATTTCCTCATCTTCTCGCCCTACCCCGCCCTTTGGCCGGGCCTGGCCATCGCCATTACGGTGCTGGGCCTCAACCTGCTGGGCGACGGCCTGCGGGACGTGCTGGACCCCAAGACCCGCTGGCGCTGACGCTCGCCGGCGCCGATGCTCGTCGGCGCTGTTGGTCGGCGGTGCTGAGGGTCGCCGGCGCTGATGGTCGCCGGCGAATGCTCGACGGTGCGATGTTGGCCTGCGGCGAGTCCGCAGGGCAAGTTCTATCGAGGTTGGTATCGCACGCGTGCCCGTCGCCGCTGGCGGCGCGCCGGCCGAGGGCCGGTCAACCGGTACCCGGGCTCCGCCCACCGTTCCACGCGGCCAAGGTTTCTCGAATCGCCTGCTCATGGGGCGTGACGCGACCGCCAAAGGCTCGTTGGAACTTGGAGGCATCGACGATAAAGGGACGCTCGAACTGGTATAGCACTTCCCCGACCTGCCGCAAGTCGGGGGAAAACAAGCCGGCTAAAGCCACCATCCATCGCCGGGCCCTCGCGATGCAGACGTCCACTTTTCGCTCCCGGTGGGCGTTGAGAAAGGTTTCTTCCAGTTGCGCCCGCAGTCGGCCCTTCGGCCCTGCGGCCCGTCGTGGCGCTTCTTCGGTGATGGGACCCTCTACCGGACCGTACATGTAGAGGTTGTCCATGACCACCAAGCGGGCGCCTTCGTCGGCGCACGCTTCGAGAACCCGCTGGGCCAGTTGCGGAAGAGTTCGTTCCCAGTGGGCATAGGGGACGTTGATGCAGTGATAAACGACGGTGGCTCCCTTGCACACCCGGCGAAGGGTGGCCGGGTCCGTCGCGTCGCCCCGGACGTAGTCCACCCCCTCCGGGAACGGAACAGCCTTCCGTCCAAGGGCGCGCGTGGGCAATCCCCGCGCCACCAGTTCGCGTACGACGGCGCTGCCCGCGCCGCCGGTGGCACCGAGCACTACGTGAAGGCTATCCATGCCGATCCGCACACCTCGACCGGTCCTTGCACCTCGCGCCTGGACGCGGCCGCGCCCTATCACACGGCGGCTTCAGACGCCCGCGGTGCCAAGGACGACGCAACCAAGGACCGCGCAGCCAAGGACGGCGGCGCCATGGAAGGCGGAGCCGGCGGCCGACCGAGCGAGGAACCGGCGGCTGACCGAGCGAGGGGAGGACACGAGGTCCGGAGCGAACGTCCCGAGCGCGGCCAACACCGCCGCCCCTTCACCGCTTTAAGTACTTGTCCGGGTCCACCGCCGTGCCGCGATAGCGGATCTCGAAATGCAGGTGCGGTCCGGTCGAGTTTCCGGTATTGCCGCTGTAGGCGATGATCTCGCCCCGCTTCACCTTCTGCCCCACCCGCACCACGATGCGGGAATTGTGGGCGTACCGGGTCTCGACGCGGTTGCCGTGGTCAAGGATGACAAGATTCCCGTAGCTGCCCATGGGCCCGGCGTAAGTGACGGTGCCGGCCGCGGCCGCCCGCACCGGCGTCCCCGTGGGCACGGCGATGTCCAAGCCCTGATGCATGCGTCCCCACCGCGGCCCAAAGCGAGACGAGATCCGGCCGCCTTGGACCGGCCAATCGAAGTTCCGCAAAAGCTGGCCGTTTTGGACGACCGCCTCACGGCGGGCTGCGATGGCTTGCGCCTGAGCGCCGGGAATCACCAGCCGCTGGCCAACTTGGAGGCGGGAGGGGTCCGAGAGGCGATTGAGGGACGTGATCTCATCCATCGAGACGCCGTACGCCCGGGCGATGTCCCACAGGCTTTCGCCCCGTTGCACGGTGTGCACGGCGCCGCGGATGGTGAGGATGGTGAGCTCTTGCCCTACTTGCAGTCGGTTGATGTCGACCAGGTCGTTGGCGGCCACAATGGTGTCCACGTCGATGCCATAGCGGTTGGCGATGTCCCACAGCGTCTCGCCTCGCTGCACCACGTGGGTCACGATCAAGGGGCGGTCCTGAAGGGCGGATCCAGTCTGAGCCGTGGCCGCCTGCTGCGCCGTGGACTCCACCCGCTCAGGGCTTGCGCCCACCCTTCCCTGAGGGGTTGTCCCATCTCGTGCAGCCTGCGTTCCCGCCACGATCGACGATCCCTGGACGTCGCCGGCACGGCCCACCGCCCGGTCCGACGCCAACACGCCCGCTGCCGCAGCCGCCAGCAACAGCTCGCTCGGCGCCTGCTCGGCCATGGCCCCCGCTGCTCCGGCAGCTTCGTTGATCGCTCCGTCTTCAGCGGCTAATTCAATGTCAGCGTCGAAGTTGGAGCGAGCTTGCATAAGCCAGTCTTCCTCTGCGGGCCCGCCCAAGGGTCCGGCGCTCTCGGAGCCCAGCAGCGAAGCCATGGCCAGCAAGCCGAGCAGGAACAAGACGGTGGCGTGGCGCAGCGGCTTTCCCACCCGGCACCCTCCCAGTGTGTCGATGGACTTGTGCGGCAAAGAACTTGCCAGGAACTAGTAACTTGTCAGTTCTTCAACGGCCGAGAGGTCATTCCCTGCCGTCACGCCCGGGCACTTTCCGCGAACGGGGAATGCAGAACGAGTTCAATAAACTCTGCATTGTTCTGTGTATTGGTCAGCCGCTCGATCAGCAGGTCGGTGGTCTCCGCAGTGCCGAGGGAACCCAGCAGCTTGCGCAGGATGAACATGGTGTCCAGCTCCCGCTCGGACAACAACAGTTCCTCCTTGCGGGTGCCGGACTTGTAGATGTCGATGGCGGGGAAGATGCGCCGCTCAGCCAGGCGGCGGTCCAGATGCAGCTCGCAGTTGCCCGTGCCCTTGAACTCTTCGTAGATTACGTCGTCGGCGCGGCTGCCGGTTTCCACGAGGGCGGTAGCGATAATGGTGAGGCTGCCGCCCTCCTCGATGTTGCGGGCCGCACCGAAGAACCGTTTTGGCCCGCGCAGCGACGCCGGGTCGACGCCGCCCGTGAGGGTGCGCCCGCTGGGCGGCACCACCAAGTTGTACGCCCGGGCCAGGCGGGTGATGCTGTCCAGCAGGATGACCACGTCCCGCCCGTGCTCCACTAGGCGCTTGGCCCGCTCCAGTACCAGCTCGGCCACCCGCACGTGGTTGTCGGGCGGCTGGTCAAAGGTGGACGCGATGACCTCCCCGTCCACCGAACGCTGCATGTCCGTCACTTCCTCGGGCCGCTCATCGATGAGGAGCACGATGAGGTCGATCTCGGGGTGGTTGATGGAAATGCTGTTGGCGATCTTTTTTAGCACCGTCGTCTTGCCGGCCTTGGGCGGCGCCACGATCATGGCCCGCTGCCCCTTGCCCAGGGGAGCGATGATGTCGATGAGGCGGGTGGCCACGTCCTTCTGGCCCTCCACCTCCAGCCGGATCCGCTCGTTGGGATAGACGGGCGTCAGGTCATCAAAGGTAGGCCGCTTCATGGCCTGCTCGGGATCGAGCAGGTTGACGGCGATCACCTTGAGCAGCGCGTAGTACCGCTCGTTGTCCTTGGGCGGCCTGACCTGGCCCAGCACCACGTCGCCCGTCCGCAGGTGGAAGCGCCGGATCTGCGACGGCGACACGTACACGTCTTCCTGGCTGGGCGTGTAGCCGGCCACCCGCAGGAAACCGTATCCGTCAGGCAGGATCTCCAGGATGCCCTGTGTGAACAGGAGGCCGTCTTTCTCGGTTTCTTTGCGCAAGATCTCCATGATGAGCGTGTTCTTGCGCATCTTGCTGTAACCGTTGATCTCCAGCTGACGGGCGATCTCCTGGAGCTCACTGGTAGTCTTTGCCTGCAGCTCGGCGATATTCATGCCGAATTCCTCCTCAGGAAGGACCCGTGCGGGCAGGGAGATTGCCAATTAGCGGGACTTTCGTCCGCACGAAGACACATGCGCTGGGGATACCTCAAGAGCTTCCGGTATGACAGAACCCTTCACCTGACATGGCAGAGAGCCATCTAACTGGTATGGCAGAGCAGGAACACCAGGAATAAGATGGGCGCGGGTTCGCCGGGACCTTGTTTTCGCCGCCGGCGCTGCGATTCCTTCCGCGCCGGCGGCGCTTTCCAGTCTCAACCACAGGCGAGACGCGGCGTCAGCGCCCGCATCCTCAGTATGGGGAACGAGAGGGGCGGTTTATTCCCATCCCTTACTCGCGCAGGTTGCGCTGGAAGTCCTCCGGGCTCACGCTGTCAAGAAACCGGCGGAACTGCTCCATCTCATCGTCGGTCTTCTTGTTGCTGATGACGGCCCGGGCGGCCACTTCCTCGCTCACGTAGATGGGCGCCTCCGCCCGCAACGCCAAGGCGATGGCGTCGCTGGGCCGGGCGTCCACGTCCAGAAGCCCTTTCTCCGTCCGCAGCTGCACCCGGGCGTAGTAGACCTCGTCCTTGAGGTCGCTGATGATGATCCGCTCGACCTTGGCGTTGAGCAGGTCCAGCACGTTCTTGAGCAGATCGTGGGTCATGGGCCGCTGCGGCTTGTTACGCTCGATCTCGGCGCTGATGGCCTGCGCCTCGGCGGGCCCGATCAGGATGGGAATGAACCCCGACTCCTCCATGTCCGTGATGACGACGACAGGGATGAGCGTGTTCTGGTCCAAACCGACGACCTTGACCTTCATCCTGACCACGGCGGCTCTCACCCCTTCGAGCGCTTTGGTCTTATTATATCAGACGCCGCAGCATTATTCCACCGGGTCCCCGTCCCACCGAACTCCCGTCCGCGCCGGCGCCCCGAATCCGGTCCCTGGTCGCCTAGTCCGCCGGCCGACCCACCGCCAACATCCGCCGGCTCAACGCCGCCCCCACGAAACCGGTGAACAGCGGGTGCGGCCGGTTGGGCCGGGACAGCCACTCGGGGTGGAACTGGCAGGCCACAAACCACGGGTGGTCCCGCCGCTCGATGACTTCGACGCGCTGGCCGTCGGCGGACCTGGCCGCGATGGTGATGCCCGCCTCCTCCAGCCGGCGCCAGTACGCCGGGTTCACCTCGTAGCGGTGGCGATGACGCTCGTAGAACACCGTCGTGCCGTACAACTGCGCCGTCAACGTGCCCGGCTCCGCGTGGCACTCCATGCGGCCAAGGCGCATGGTGCCGCCCATCGCGTCCAGGTTCTGCTGGTCCGGCATCAGATCGATCACCGGGTCGGGTGTATCCGGGTTAAATTCGGTGCTGTGGGCCTGCGCCAGTCCCAGCAGGTTGCGGGCGGCCTCCACCACGGCCAACTGCATGCCGAGGCAGATGCCGAAGTACGGCACGCCCTGCTCCCGGGCCCAGCGAATGGCCGCGATCTTGCCTTCCACGCCCCGGGCCCCGAAACCGCCGGGCACCAGCACCCCGTCCGCGTCCTTGAGCAGCGCCTCCGGCCCCTTGGCCTCCACGTCCTCCGCGGACACCCACAGGATGTCGACGGCCGTGCCGTGGCTCGCGCCCGCGTGGGTCAAGGCCTCGCAGATGCTCAAGTAGGCGTCCGGCAGCGAGACGTACTTGCCCACCAGGGCGATGCGCACCCGGTGGCGCGGATTGCGGATGCGCTCCACGATAGCCCGCCACTCCCGCAGGTCGCGCTCCCCGGCCGGCAGGCGCAGCCGCTCCAGCACCAAGGTGTCCAGCCCTTCCTGCTCCAACAAGAGCGGCACCTCGTAGATGGTGTCCGTATCCACGTTGGGGATGACCGCCTCCGGCGGCACGTCGCAGAAGAGCGCGATCTTCTCCCGGATGTCCCGGGAGATGGGCCGCTCGGCCCGGCAGACGATGATGTCGGGCTGGATGCCGATGCTGCGCAGTTCCTTGACGCTGTGCTGCGTCGGCTTGGTCTTGAGCTCACCGGCGGCCCGCACGTAGGGCACCAGCGTCACGTGCACGTACAGGCAGTTGTCCCGCCCCAATTCGCTGCGCAGCTGGCGGATGGCCTCGAGGAACGGGAGGCTCTCGATGTCACCCACCGTGCCCCCCACTTCCACGATGACCACGTCTAGGTCCGGCTGGGCTTCGGCCACGTGGCGGATACGCGCCTTGATCTCGTTGGTGACGTGCGGGATGACCTGCACCGTGCCGCCCAGGAAGTCGCCCCGCCGCTCCTTGGTGAGCACCGACCAGTAGATGCGGCCCGCCGTCAGGTTGTTGTCCCGGGTCAGCTCCACGTCGATGAACCGCTCGTAGTGGCCCAGGTCCAGGTCGGTTTCGGTGCCGTCGTCGGTGACGTACACCTCGCCGTGCTGCAGCGGGCTCATGGTGCCCGGGTCGACATTGATGTACGGGTCCATTTTCATGATGGTGACGGACAAGCCGCGGCTTTTCAGCAGCCGGCCCAGGGAAGCCGCGGTGATGCCCTTGCCCAGGCCGGAAACGACCCCGCCGGTTACGAAGATGAATTTCGTCATGAATCAGTCCCTCCTTGACGTCGCCCCGGTCCCGGACGCGGCCGCGCTCGGCCGCGTGCCGAGCCCTCAAGGCGCGGCCAGAGCGCGGCAGGCGCCTGGCCTGCCGCTCCGACGAAACCGGCCGCCGGGCAACGCGAGGCCGGAGACCCCGCTACATTTCCTCCGGCGCGTTGATGCCCATGATGGCCAGGGCGTTGGCCAGCACCTGCCGGGTCGCCGCGCACAACGCCAGCCGCGCGGCGGTGGTCCCGGGGTCTTCGCCCAGCACCCGGCAGTGGGTGTAAAAGGAATGGAAACCGGACGCCACCTCAAGGGCGTAGCGGGTCATACGGTGAGGCTCCCGCCGCACCGCCGCCAGCTCCACCTCGTCAGGGAACTCGGCCAGCTTGCGTACCAGCTCCCGCTCGGACTCCTCGGTCAACCGCTCCAGCGGCGCCTGCTGCAGCGCCGCCGGGGTGGCCGGGTGCCCGCCGGCTTGCGCCTGGCGAAAGATGCTGCAAATGCGGGCGTGGGCATACTGCACGTAGTAGACGGGGTTGTCGCTGGTCTGAAGGTTGGCCAGGTCCAGGTCAAAGTCCAACTCCGAATCGGAAGACCGCATGAGGAAAAACCAGCGGGCCGCGTCGACGCTGACCTCTTTCAGGAAGTCGGCCATGGCCACAAACTCGCCGCGGCGCTTGGACATGCGCACTTCCTGCCCGCCCCGCACCAGGTGCACCATCTGCAGGTAGATGATCTCCAGCGCCTCGGGATCGAAACCCAGGGCGGCCAGGGCCGCCTTCAGCCGCACGTGGTAGCCGTAGTGGTCGCGGCCCAAGAGGTTGATGAGGTGATGGTAGCCCCGCTCAAACTTGTTCACGTGGTAGGCCACGTCGGGCACGATGTAGGTGAAGTTGCCGTCCCGCTTCACCAGCACCCGGTCTTTGTCGTCGCCGAACGCGGTGCTGCGGATCCACACGGCGCCGTCGGCCTCGTAGGCGTGGCCGGCCTGGCGCAGCCGCTCCACCACGGCCTCCGGCCCGCCCGCGGCCCGCACTTCGCTTTCATGAAACCAGCGGTCATACTCCACCCGGTACTGGCGCAGCACTTCCCGTTGCTCGGCCACGATGCGCTCCACCGCGAAGCGGGCGAGGCGCTCCAGCCACGCGGCGTACTCAGGGTCAGGCCGCCATGCGGCCGGGCGCGGTCCCGCCGCGTCCTCTTCGTCCTCGTCGCCCGCGGCCTCAGCCGCCGGCCCATGCCCGGCGGCTGCCGGGGCCTTCGCCGTCTCCCACGGCGGCGGGCCGGCGGGCCGGTCTTTTGCGCCGTAGCGGGCCAGGAACTCCCGGGCGATGTCGATCAGGTACTCGCCGGGATACGCCCCCTCGGGCAGGCGGGCGTCCTCGCCCAACAGCTGCCGCACCCGCACGTCCATGGCCGCGCCCAGCATGCGGATCTGGTTGCCCGCGTCGTTGACGTAGAATTCCCGGTCCACATCATACCCGGCCCACTCCAGCACCCGGGCCAGGGCATCCCCCACCGCCGCGTGGCGGGCGGAAACCACGTTGAGAGGCCCCGTCGGGTTGGCGCTGACGAACTCCACCAGCACCCGCCGCCCCTTGCCCAGGCTGCCCTTTCCATAGTCCGGCCCCGCCGCCAGGATCGCCCGCAGCACTTCGGCGAGCCAGGTTTCCTTAAGGAAGAAATTGATAAAGCCCGGGCCGGCCACTTCCGCCCGCTCCACCAAGGTGCCCGCGGCGTTCAGATGACGCACGACGGCCTCCGCGATCTGCCTCGGAGCCCGCTTGGCTTCCCGAGCCAACACCAGGGCTGCGTTGGTGGCCCAGTCGCCGTGGGCCCGGTCCTTGGGGCGCTCCACCTGGATCTCGGCGGGCGCCACGTCGCGGCTCAGGGGCAGCTCGCCCGCAAACCGCGCCTGCTGCAGCGCTTCGGCGACCAATTCCTGGATTTGGGCCCGCACCTGGGCGGCCACGTTCATGCCCGTCCACTCCCGAAGGCGAGGATTGCCTCTCGCACCAGCTTGGCTGCCAGCACCGCGGTGATGTCGCTCACGTCTTGCGGCGGGCACACCTCGACCACGTCCAACCCCACCACGCGCAGCCCCCGCATCCGGTGGAGGGCCGCCAGCAGCTCGCTGGGCGTAATCCCGCCGGGTTCCGGGGTGCCGGTGCCGGGGGCGAAGCCAGGATCCACGACATCGATGTCAATGGTCAGGTACACAGGCCTGTCGGCCAAGAGCGGCAAGACGTGGTCCAGCGCTTCCGAGACCTGCAGCGGGTAAAAGCGCGTCCGCGCCCGGCCAAAGGCAAACTCGTCCCGGGTACCGGAACGGATGCCCAACTGGTATAGGCGCTCAAAGCCGACCAGTTCGCCGATGCGGCGCATGACGGTGGCGTGGGAATGCCGCACTCCTAGGTAATCATCGCGCAAGTCGGCGTGGGCGTCAAACTGCACCACTGCCAGATCCGGGTGCAACCGGTGCACCGCCCGCACCGCGGCCAGCGTCAGCAGGTGCTCGCCGCCCAGGACAACGGGCAGCCGCCCGGAACCGGCCACGCTGGCCACCGCTGCCTCGATGGCGGCCAGGGCCGCGTCCGGATCGCCAAAGGGCAGGTCCACGTCGCCGGCGTCGTAGAACGGCACCTGGGTCAGATCCCGGTCCAGGATGGGGCTGTAGTCCTCCAACCCGTCGCTGACGTCCCGGATGCGGGCCGGACCGAAGCGGGTGCCCGGCCGGAAGCTGACCGTCACATCCATCGGCGCGCCCAGGAGGACCACCGGCGCGCCCGGATCGTCCGACGCCGCCAGAAACCGCTGGCGCCGCACGGCGCCGGGCACAGGCAGCGGGGCCGGATCCATGGCCGCCATGTCAAATCCCGCCCTCGACGGTGGCCGCCGCCTCCACCAGTTCCTGCACGAACCGCGGCAGCCGGAAGGCCGCGTGGTGGATCTGGGGAGTGTAGTAGCGGGTTTCCAAAGCTGGGATGGACGCCGGATCCACGTCCAGCGGATCGTAGCGCTTGGAACCCAGCGTGAAGCTCCACAGGCCGCTGGGGTACGTGGGAATGCTGGCCAGGTACAGCCGTGTAATGGGGAAGGACGCCCGGATCCCGGCGTTGCTCTGGCGGATGACTTCCTGGTTGATGAAGGGCGACTCGGTCTGCGCCACCATGATGCCGTCTTCCCGCAACGCCCGGGCCACGTCCCGGTAGAAAGGCGCCGAGAACAGGCCGACCGCGCACCCGACGGGCTCGGTGGAGTCGATGAGCACCACGTCGTATTCGTTCTCCGCGCTGCGGATGTACTCCACTCCGTCGGCGATCCGCACCTCCACCCGCGGGTCCGACAGGCCGCAGCTGATGGTGGGCAAGTACTCCCGGCACGCCTCCACGACGCGGCCATCGATCTCGATGAGCACCACCCGCTCCACCGAGCGGTGCTTGAGCACTTCCCGCACCGTGCCCCCGTCGCCGCCGCCGATGACCGCCACCCGCCGCGGGTTGGGGTGGGTGTTGAGGGCCACGTGGGCGATCATCTCATGGTACACGAACTCGTCTTTCTCGGTCGTCTGCACCATGCCGTCCAGCACCAGCATGCGGCCGAACTGTTCGGTTTCCAGGATGGCCAGGTGCTGGTACCCTGTATGCTCCTCCACCAGGGTGCGGCGCACCTTACACGTGATGCCCAGCGCGGGCGTCTGCTTTTCCGTAAACCACAACTCCATCGCAAAAAGGCCCGCCTGACGCTGCAAGCGGGCCCGTCACCTCCCCAGCGCCACCCTTGTTCAGTACCACAGCGCGACCGCCGCAAAGGCGCAGCCGCAGCGCTGCACCTTGTGCTCGGCGCTCTTGAACATCATCTTGGTCAGCTTCAGGTTGCGCACCTGGAAGGCCTCTTCCAGCATTCGCCGGACCTCGGCCTCGGCCTGTGCTGCCGTCCCGTAGCCCTCCCATTCCATGATGACACCATAGGTGTCTTCGCTGAAACCGATCCCCACCGCGGCGGCGATCTGCTCGCCCGGCACGTCGCTCGTGATGTAGCCGTAAGCCGTGGGCGTAAGACTCCCCGGGGGGATGTCCAGCTTCTCCACATGCTCGGCGGCGGGCGGCAGAATGCTGCTCACCCGCAGCAGGTTCAAATTGCCGATCCCGGCCACGAGCAAGGCGTTGTCGAACGCGTTGAGACGCGTTTCACCTTCGGCGGCTCCCGCCACGAGTGTGAACTTCTTTGGAGTAGGCAGCAACAGGCCAACCTCCCGGCGGACGTTATGCACATCAGCTAGTATATCAAAAGGCCGGGACGGCGCAATCCTTCAGCGTCAGTCGGCGCCAAAAAATCTTCTGATCTCGACTTCAGCCGTTTCAGGACTATCGGAAGCGTGCACGATGTTGTAGGGCAGCTCCACGGCGAAGTCGCCCCGGATGGTGCCGGGCGCAGCCTTCAAGGGGTCGGTGGCGCCGATCAGGTTGCGCACGTGGGCCACCGCGTTGGGCCCCTCCACCACGGCCATGGCGACGGGGCCGGAGGTGATGTACTCCACCAGCTCGCCGAAGAAGGGCTTGTCCTTGAGGTGCGCGTAGTGCTCCTCCGCCACCTTGGCGTCAAGACGCCCCATGGCCAGGCGGGTGATCTTGAGCCCCTTGCGCTCTAGGCGCCCCAGCACCTCGCCGATGAGGCCCCGCTGGACGCCTTCCGGTTTCACCATCACGAAAGTCCGTTCCACGCTCATGTTAACCTCCTGCTTCACTGTATCTGGAAGCGCCCGCGGGACGGCGGGCGCCCGCTGCCAAACTGTCTTGTAGGGTGGGCCGCGACTCGCTTCCCCGCTACGGCTTCCCCAGCTCCGGGTTGCCTTGTGCCCGGTTTCCCGGCTCCGGGTCTCAGCGCCGGGTGTCCCAGAAACGGGTTTTCCGGCCGACCCGGGCTTCCCCGCCGAGCCGGGTGCCGCGGCTCGTTAGTCGTAGTTCTCGAAGGCCTCGCTGAGCACGGGGCGCAGGTCGTGGGGCGGCAGCACTTCCGCGTCGCCGGAGAGCACTTCCTGCCCCCGCTGGTTGCGGGCCACGGTGCGCAGGCGCACTCGCCCCCGGATGTGGTCGATGGCCGTCACTTCCGCCGTCACCGTCACCGTGTCCCCGATCCGCACCGGGTGCAGGAAATGGAAGGTCTGGGAGACGCTCACCGTCCCCGGGCCGGGCAGGCGCTGGGTGAGGAGGGAGAACACATAACCCGCCAGCAGCACGGCCGGCACCACCGGCTCGCCCAAGGGCGTGCGGGCCGCGTAGTTGCGGTCCAGGTAGATGGGGTTCAAATCGCCGGTCGCCCCCATGCACAAGAGGACCTCGCGGGGGGTGATGCGGCGGGTCATGGCCGCCCGCTGGCCGATGGACAGTTCCTGCAGCCGCCAGGCGCGGGCGCGCCGGCCGCTGATGTGCTGCACCTGGCCCACCTCCCCGCTAGTGTGCCTCCGCCTGTTCCCTGGCAAGCTCCTTGAACGCCTCGCCCGCCGCGGCGACGGTCCGCTCCAGATCCTCGTCCCGGTGGGCAAGGGAGACGAACATGGTTTCAAACTGGGCCGGCGGGAGATACACCCCCCGCGCCAGCATCTTGTGGAAGAAGGCCGCGTAGCGCCGCACGTCGGCCCGGCGGGCGCTGGCGTAGTCCACCACCGGCTCGGCGGCAAAGAACACGCACACGCACGAGCCGACTTGCGTCACCTGCACCGGGACGCCCGCCTCCTGGGCCTTGGCTGCCAGCCCTTCCGCGAGTCGCCGGCCCGCTTGGTCCAGCCGCTGGTATACCCCTTCTTCCTTGAGCGCCTCCAGCGTCGCCACACCCGCCGCCGCGGCCAAGGGGTTGCCGCTTAAGGTGCCGGCCTGGTAGACCGGCCCCGCCGGAGCCACCATTTCCATGATATCCGCCCGGCCGCCGTAGGCGCCGATGGGCATCCCGCCGCCGATGATCTTGCCCAGGCACGTCAGATCGGGCTGCACGCCGTAGAGGCTCTGCGCCCCGCCGTACGCGACCCGGAAACCGGTGATCACCTCATCGAAAATGAGCAGCGCCCCGTGCCGGGAGGTGAGGGCCCGCAAGCCTTCCAGGAAACCGGGCTTGGGCGGCACCAGGCCCATATTGCCGGCGATGGGTTCGACGATGACCGCGGCGATCTCCCGGCCGTGGGCGTGGAACAGCGCCTCCACCGCGGCCAGGTCGTTGTAGGGCGCAAGCAGCGTCTCGCCCGCCACCGCCGGCGTCACGCCCGGGCTGTCGGGCACGCCCAGGGTGGTGGCGCCGGATCCCGCCTGCACCAGGAGGCTGTCCACGTGCCCGTGGTAGCAGCCGGCGAACTTGACGATACGGGAACGCCCCGTGTAGGCCCGGGCCAGCCGCAGGGCGCTCATGGTGGCTTCGGTGCCCGAGTTGACCAAGCGCACCTTCTCTACCGACGGCACGGCGGCAACGATGAGTTCGGCCAGGCGCAGCTCGGCCAGGTTGGGCGCCCCGAAGCTGGTGCCCCGGGCGGCAGCGTCCTGCACCGCCGCCACCACCCGCGGGTGCGCGTGGCCCAGGATGAGCGGTCCCCACGAGCCCACGTAGTCGATGTAGGCGTTGCCGTCCAGATCATACAGATGCGCGCCGGCCCCCCGCTCGAAGAAGAGCGGCACGCCGCCCACGGCGCGGAACGCCCGCACAGGGCTGTTGACGCCGCCGGGGATGACCCGGCACGCCCGCTCGAAGGCCTCCCGCGATGCGGGCACATCGACGGTCATGCCCGCCCCTCCTCCAGCCAGCGCGCGGCGTCCACCGCGTAATAGGTCAGAATGAACCGGGCGCCGGCCCGTTTCATGGCCAACAGGTACTCCATGACCACCGCCCGCTCGTCGATCCACCCGTTGGCCGCGGCGGCCTTGATCATGGCATATTCGCCGCTCACCGCGTACGCCGCCACGGGCACGTCAAAGCGCTGGCTCACGGCCGCGATGACGTCCAGGTAGGCGAGGGCGGGCTTGACCATGACCATGTCCGCCCCTTCCTGGATGTCCAGCGCCACCTCCCGCAACGCCTCCCGCGCGTTAGCCGGGTCCATCTGGTAGCTGCGCCGGTCGCCGAACTGGGGCGCCGAATCGGCCGCCTCCCGGAACGGCCCGTAAAACGCCGAGGCGTACTTGGCCGCATACGACAGGATGGCCACGTGGGTGAACCCTTCGGCGTCCAGCGCGCGGCGGATGGCCCCACCCGCCCGTCCATCATGTCCGATGGGGCCACCACATCGGCCCCGGCCCGGGCGTGGGACACAGCCATGGCCGCCAGCCGCTCCAGGCTCGCGTCGTTGTCGATGCGCCCGTCGCGCACAACGCCGCAGTGGCCGTGGTCCGTGTACTGGCACAGGCAGACGTCGGTCATCACCACCAGTTCCGGCAGCGCGTCCTTGATCCGGGCCACCGCCTCCTGGACCGGCCCGTCGGGCCGCCACGCCTCCGTGCCTTCGGCATCTTTGGCCGCCGGCAGGCCAAAGAGGATCACGGCCGGCACGCCCGCCTCGTAGGCCCGGCGAGCCTCGGCCACGATCAGGTCGGGCGACAGCCGCTCCACGCCCGGCATAGCCGCCACAGGCTCCCTGCGCTCCCGCCCGGTGACGACAAACATGGGATACACGAAATCGGAAGGATCCAGCCGGTGCTCCTGCACCAGCCGCCGCAGGCCCCGCGACTCCCGGAGCCGCCGCAGCCGCTGTTCAGGGAAGCCCATCCTTGCCCGCCCCCTTCTCCCGCGATGCCCGGTAATCGGCCAGGGCCTGCACCAGCCCCGGCACGGTGTAGACGCTCGCGATCACATCCACGGTGAAACCGCACGCCCGCGCCGCCTCGGCGGTGATAGGCCCGATGCACGCGACGACAAAGGCCTGGTTCCCAGCACCGGACCGGTCGCGGCCGTGGCCCGCCCCCTGTGGGCCGGGCCGCGGCCCGTGGGCCGCCCACAGCCGGGCGAAGCCTTGTGCCGTAGAGGGACTGGTAAACGTCACGGCGTGGATCTCGCCCCGGGCCAGCTGTGCCAGGACGGCCGCCGCGTGGGGCGGATCGGCCGGACCCGTGGCGTAGGCGGCCACCACCTCCACGTTCGCCCCCAAGGCCCGCAACCCTTCCGGC
>DATCKT010000014.1:0-2050 GCA_036562195.1 Limnochordales bacterium | reverse complement strand
ACACCGCCCAAGGCCCCGCCCCCAGTGTGCGGGCGCTCTCCTCCAGGGCCGGGTCCAGCCGCTCCCACGCGCCTTGGGTCAGCCGGGCCACCAGGGGGCCGTTGTAGAAGGCGTGGGCCAGCACGATGGCCCACAGCGTGTGCAGCACCCGCACCTTGAAGCCGAACAGGGCGTCCAGGGTTTCGTTGAACCAGCCGTTGGTGCCGTACATGACGAGGAAACCCAAGGCGACGGTGATCGCCGGCATGACGAACGGCACCATCACTAGGGACGACACCAAGGTCTTGCCGGGGAACGACCGGTTGGCCAGCAGGTACCCCAAGGGTACGCCGATGGCGACGCTCAAGGCCGCCGACAGGAACGCCTGCCAGGCAGTGAACCGGAGCAGGCCCAGGATGTACGGATCGGTGAGCAGCGCGGCGAAGCGGGCCAGCGTCAACGCGCCGCCGGCCTGCTGATCCCGGAAGCCCGCCACCAGCGCGGCGCCGATGGGGAAATAGAATGCGAAGGCCAAGAGGAGCGCGGCGGGCAGGAGCAACAGGACGGCGAGCCGCCGCCTGTCGCGGCTCCCCGTGCTCCCGCCGCCGCCGGGCTTCATGGCCGGTGCGGTCCCCGCGCCGTGCGTGGCCACTTATCGTGGGGAGCGTCCGCCGGCCCTCATCACCGCTGCCCGGTGATGAGGCGGGCCCATTCCCGCAGCCACCGCTGCTCGTTTTCTTCGATGAGCCGGCCGTCCAGGCGCACCGGGTTCTCCGGGATCACGGCGTACTCGGCGAAGAAGTCGGGCAGCGGCGTCTCGGCGTTGACCGGGAACATCCAGTTGGTGGTCGGGATCAGGCTCTGCACTTCTTCGGACAAGAGATAGTTCAAGAAGAGGTGGGCCAGCTCGGGCACGTCGGTGCCGGCCACGATGCCCGCCGCCTCAATTTGCTGGTACGCCTGGCCCTTGGGCGTCAGGACGCGGCTGTGATCGCTGCCGGCGTAGTAAATGCCGGCCGCGGTATCGGT
Organism: Limnochordales bacterium; assembly: GCA_036562195.1. Lineage (GTDB taxonomy): Bacteria > Bacillota > Limnochordia > Limnochordales > ZCTH02-B6 > ZCTH02-B6. The sequence goes on along the minus strand of DATCKT010000014.1, from coordinate 1,042 downwards.
TGAGTACGACACCATCATCGGTGCCTCGCCCGCCTCGTACTGGCTGTAGGCGGCGGACCAGCCGCCGGTCACCGTTAGGAGGCTCGGCAGAAGCCGCTCCCAGTACTCCAAGTACCCGGGATCGCCGTACTCGGCGATGGTCCACATGAGAAACGCGTGGCCCACCGAGGACGTACGCGGGTCGATGGCGATGAGCTTGCCGCGGAAGCGGGGATCGGTCAAGTCCTCCAGGGTCTGCGGCAGCTCGTCGACGCCCAGCACCCGGCTGTCGTAGATGATGGTGACGTAGCCGTGGTCGAAGGGCACCACATGGCCCGTGGCGTCGAAGTCCAAATGGGCCGGCACCTTGGCCAGGTTGGGCAGGCGCGACCGGTCCAGCTTCATAAAGACGCCCTGGTCGATGGCCCGCGACAGCTGGGTGTCGCTGATGCCGATGAGCACGTCGGCGTCCGACCCGCCCGCGTTGAGTTCCGCGATGACCCGGGCCAGCGCCTCGCCGGACGAACCGGGCGCGACGAACACCACCTCGACGCCGGGATGCAAGGCTTCGAAACCGTCCTTGATGGCCTGGGCGGGACCGGAGGCGAAGGAATCGTAGGTGTACACCACCAGGCGCTGCTGGCCCTGGGCGAGGGCGCCGGCCGCCAGGAGGGCCGCCATGAGTCCGGCCAGCACCAAGGTCAACCCGAGACGAGAAACACGGCAGTGCACAGTCTGGCGCATAAAAAAGAACCTCCTATCGAAATTGATAGAGGTTCCGTGACGGGGTAGATGCACTTGCCTCGGACTCTCCCTACGCCGGCATTACCCGGGGCAGGTTCCAAGGGTCGGTGGCCCGCGCCACCCTCTCAGCCCGTCACGAGCTCCCCTGAGTCGCGCCTACAGTCTACCAGAAGGTTCCTGCCGAGTCAAATGGCAGTGAGTCTCCCGAGGGGCGCCGTGGTTAGGGGGCTAGCACCCATGCGCGATGACCGGCGCTGGTGTATGATGTGATATGACCACAACGCTCCAGTGCCGCCGTTGGGGTGCTGGCACCCATGAT
>DATCKT010000008.1:0-2915 GCA_036562195.1 Limnochordales bacterium | reverse complement strand
TCACCGCCCCGGCCCAGGTTCATTCTAGCACCGACCCGGTCCCCCACCGGTGTCGAGAAAGCCACAGAGGTGTTAACGTTTCGCAAAAACCTCCCGTGGAGGCCCTCCGTCTCCGTCCCGCGAGGGGCCGCCGCAGGGAACCCACAGGGACGAGGACGCCCGGCCCAGCGGCGACGGTTCAGCCCGGCGCACCCACGTGTCGTGAGGTGGGCGACGCGCCGAGGCCACCGGCTTCGCTGCCGGGCGCGCCGGGCGCCAGTTCCCTTCCCCGTTCAGGTTGCCCCGAGGGCGCCCGCCGACTCAGGCGACGCGCCCGGCGTGGCCGCGGAGCCCGAGGTGGGGACAACGGTCGCGCTGCGGGTGGGCACAGCGTCCCCCTGGCGCGGGGAATCACCTGGCAGATGGCGTTGAAATCGGGTTCGCCACTGTCCGGGTCACAGACGCCCGCCGGGATCGGCACGTTAGCCAGTAGACCTGGGGACGTGGGCACGGCACCCATCCCGGCGCCCGCGTGGATCCCCGTGACCGGTGATGGGCATGAGACCGCGCTGGGGCTTGCCTGCGCCCCATGGCCAGACTGCCTAAAGTTTCGGTAGGTGTTGGGGGGTCAAAAACGAAGGAGAGACCTCACCAGGTTGTCCCCAGTGGGACAGCCGATACCCCGGTCAAGGTGGAGGTGAGGTCTCTCATGTGGGCATTTCGCCAACTTCTCGAGATCACCTTGCGGCTGGCCCAGGTGGTGGAGAAGGCCCTCCGCGAGGCCACGGACTTTCGGACGCTGGAGTTGGATGTGGCCCGGGGGGCGCAGGACGCGGCGCGGCAGCTGTTGGTCACGGCGCTGGAGGCGCTGGATCAGCAGCTGATGGAGCAGCGGGACCGGCGCCAGCTGAAGTGTGTGAACCGGCAATGGCGGAGCTTGCTGACATGGTTTGGCGAGATCCAGTGGCAACGGCGGTATTACCAGGACCGGCAAAGCGGTGCCCGGCGGTTCTTACTGGATGAGGTGCTGGGGCTGGAGCCGCGACAGCGGTACTCACCCCTGGTGCGTGAGTTGGGGATTGAGCTATGCACCCAGGTGCCGTTTGGCGCGGCGGAGGAGTGGCTGGAGCGGTTGAGCCAGGGGGCCGTACGGGTGAGCCGGATGGCTCTGTGGGCGGACGTGCAGGCGGCGGGGGCGCTGGCCGATCAGGAGGCGAAGGCCCGGCGGCAGGCGGTGTTTGAGCGGGGGGAAATGCCGGCAGGGAGCCGGCCGGCAGCGGCGGTGGACGTGGAGTTGGATGAGGTGTGGATACGGGGTCGGCGACGCGGGGCTGACGGGAGGAAAGAGCGGATCGCGCTGATGCATGCCCTGGCCTATGAGGGCAAGGCGAGGGATGAGCGTGGGCGGACGGTGCTGAAGAACCGGCGGGTGCACGTGGCGGTGGGCGAAGGGCGGGAGTCCATCGAAGAGGCGCTGGCGGCCTTTGCGGCGGAGTGGGATTGGTCGCGAGTGGGCCGGTGCACGGTGGGCGGCGACGGGGCGTCGTGGATCCGGAAGGCGCTGGAGTATCTGCCGCAGGCCTCGTACCGTCTTGACCCGTTCCACCTGAAGCGGGCGATGCGGCGCGGGCTCAGGCACGATCCGGAAGCCCACCAGCAGCTGGCGGAGGCCTTGGCCGCCGGCCAGCCGTGGAGCGAGGTCAAGGCGGTCCTGGAGGCCGCTCGCCGGCGGGCGCGGGGTGAGGCCCGTGATCGGATTCGAGAGCTAGCCCAGTATCTCGAGAACCAATGGGACGGTATCGTGGCGGATTCGGAGGCGCGGCGGTTGGGGGCCATCGAAGCCCAGAACTACCACGTGCTGGCACGGCGGATGAAGCGACGCGGGGCAGCATGGAGCGAACCGGGTGCCCGGCACCTGGCCCGGCTCTTGGCGGCCCGGGCCAATCAGGAGCTGGACCGCTATACGGGTTCAGCCTGGCGACGCCGCCAGGCGCCGCCTACGGCCTTCCCGCGGCAGCCCAACGTTCTGTCAAAGCGGCCGTCGCGGGCCGAGCTGAAAGATGCGGCCCAGTGGTTGCGGGCCCGGATGCCGGCCCTCTACGGGCCGCACTCCGACCGGGAGTGGGTCCGGGTGCTACGTCGTCTCGTGAGTCACTCCGTGGCGTGACGGACGTAACGACCGGGGGATCCACCTACCGAAGCTTGACACGGTCGCCGGGTCCAGGGCCCTTTGACGGGTTCCCTCACCCATCGCAACATAGTCAAAGAACCATGTCCAGCATCAACCGGCAACCCGCAGGATGCCGGTTGGCGAAAGGGGGTAGCTGGTGCCTGATCCGTCTCAGGCGGTTCCGGGTTCCACCGCGGCCGGCAGCGATCCACCGCCTCCCGCCTTCTGTCATTTGTTGGAAAGGTGGAGGGTCATCCACCACCTGCAGGCGGCCGGGTCGCTCTTACGCTGGGATCAGGAGGTGTCCATGCCTCCCGCCGGCGCCGCGGCCAGGGCGGAACAGAATGCCACTGTGGGCCGTTTGGCCCACGAGGCCTTGGTGGACCCGCAGGTGGGCGAATGGCTGGAGGCCCTCCGGGATTGGGAAGGGACATTGCCTCCCGATTCCTGGGAAGCGGCCGTCCTGCGGGTTGCCCGCCGGCAATGCCAGCGGGCCCGCCGGATCCCGGTCGCCTTGGTGGCCGACAGATCCGCGCTGCCACCGAGGGCTACCACGCTTGGCTGGAGGCTCGCCGCCAACGCCGGTTTGCGGCCTTTCGCGACCCCCTGCAGCGGCTGATCCTTTTGCAGCGCCAGATGGCCGACGCCGTCGGCTATCCTCGGGAGCGCTACGACGCCCTTTTGGCCGATCACGAGCCGGGCATGGTCACCGGTCACCTGCGCCCGCTGTTTCGGCGTTTGCAGGAGGAGCTGCCGCCGCTGGTGG
>DATCKT010000001.1:0-3746 GCA_036562195.1 Limnochordales bacterium | reverse complement strand
GCACAATCCCGACTGGGCGGCTTACGCGCGGGCGTGCGGGGCCGACGGCTATCGCGTGGAAACCTACGAGGAGCTCACGGCGGCGCTGGAGCAGGCGCTGCCGCGGCTGGCCGAAGGCCGCGTGGCCGTGCTGGACGTGGCCGTGGCGGCGGTGGAACCGAGCCACGCCCAACCGGGGACGGTGCCGGCGCGCGACGAGCGGCCCCTGGCACTGGCCGGGGCCGCCCGGACAAGCTCGTAGGTTTTCAGCCAACGGATTCGCCTTCCGCCGGTACCGCTGCGCCTTAGCCCGCCGCGCTCTGGCCCGCTACGTCCTGGCGCGCCGCGTCTTGGCCCGCCGCGCAGCGGGGCGGCGACTACGGGTTGGTGATGATGACGGGCAGCTTCACCGGCTGCGGCGCGCTGGCCGCCTTCGCCACCGTGTAGACGAGGAACACCTGGCCCACCAGGAAGATGCCCAGCGCGGCCCCCTGAAGCATAAGCGCAGGCCACAAGACGCTCGCGAGATCCGCTCCCGGGCCGAAGGCGAGCCGCTGGGTCACCTGCGTCGCGCCGCCCAGCCACAGACCGGCCACGAAGAGCACGATGCCGAGCCCCGAGAGGCCCAGGTGCCACCGGGCCGCGCCCGGCCGGTAGAGCGGGTGGTCCGGGCGATCCGCCGGGCGCCGCAGCATGGGCAGCAGGTGGTAGATCCCGGCGAACAACAGGTACGTGGACCCGCCCAGCAAGGCGATGAGCGGCGCGCTGACCGCCAGCTGCGTCCGCTGCACCACGTCATGCACCACGGTCAGGGACTGCAGCGCGGTCTGCACCGCGGCCACCAGCAGCAACACCGTGCCCCAGACCAGCGCGCGGCCGGGAGGAGTGGCCACCACCGCAGCCCACCGCGGGCGGATGGTCTGCACGATGTTGACGGCGTTGGCCAGGGCGGGGATCAACGTCAGAACGGCCAACCCCGTGGCCACCGCCGGCAGCCACACGGGCATGGCGGCGCCCGTCAACCGCTCCACGCCGGTGGCAGCGTACAGGGCCAGGCCCCACAAGCCCCAGGAGGCCAAGGTGCGGCTATACAGGGGCTGGCCCGCCAGATCCGGCGCCACATACAATGCGGCCGCCAAGCCCAAGGGCACGGTCCACAGCCAGACGACGCCCTGGGTATACATGCCGTACAACAATCCGCTGATGTCGTCCACGGGCCAGCCCGGCGCGAACACGCCGCTGCCCAGCAGGTACACGGGCGCCATCCAGGTCATGGCCGCCAGCAGGTACCAGGCGCTGGCATACAGCGGCTGGCCCGCCCGGCTCAGGGTCCGAGCCACATTGAGAAGCAACAGCAGCAACCCCGCCGCCCACACCGCTTTGACCGGCCAGACGGCTTCCACGAGCGGCGGCCCATCCAGCCACCCCATGAGCAACAGCCCTACGGCCGCCGCGTTGGCGCCGTTCCAGAGCCAAACCGCAAACTGGCCCCACGTTTCGCTCTGCAGCGGCAGGCCGTGGGCCCGCTGCACCGCCAGCAGTCCCACGCCCGTGCCCGCCATGGAAAGCCAGCCGAACACCAGCGCATGGAGGAAGACCGGCTGCAACAGGTCGACGCCGGCCGGTCCGAAAGGTAGCTCGATGTAGAGCGCTCCGGCGGCGATGAGCACCGCCCCCGCGCCCGCCGCCAGGGCCACGAACAACCAGAGGATACCCGAATAAAGCAACAGCCGCGCGGTGCGGCCGGCTTGATCTCGAATCAACACGCTGCAGCCCCCCGCACTTAGGGTCCTTGCGAAACCTACGACCTATTCGGCCTTCGTGCATGAAATTCCTTTGATGCGCCCGGCTCGCCCCCCGCCGGCGCATGGTTTCTCACTTCACCGGCCTGTTCGCACAATTATTCGCGTGAGAAACGCAACCCCGATCGGGCTCCCGAGCACCCCTCGAACCGCCAGCGAACCTTGGGTTGCAGCGGAGGCGGCCGGGCTCCAGTAGTTCTAGTCTTGGACGAGAGGCGCCGGGCCGGGCCGGCGGGACACCGGCAGAAAGAAAGGCCGGCGGATGTTGTCCGCCGGCCTTTGCCACGCCGGTTCGGTACCTGTTTGGCCGGGGCGTGGCAGCCCCGGCTTTGGAGCCCGCGGCGCTTAGAAGCCCTCGGCCCGGGCCTCCTCGAAGCGGACGAACTCGATCTGGCCGTTCCGGATCGTCCAGATGCCGATGGAGGCCACGGCCACGTCGCCGTTGGCGTCGAAGTCCACCGGCCCGGAGGCGCCCACGTACTGGATGTCCTGGCCGGCCCGCAGCAGGTTCACGGCCTTGGCCCACTCGCCGGGCAGGATCATCTCGCCGGGCGGGTTCACCACATCGCGCAGCGCGTCGCGGATGGCCGGGCCGGTCGCCTCGCCCGCCTTCTCGATGGCCAGCGCCAGGGCGAACACCGCGTCGTAGCTCTCGTACATGAACGGCATCGGCGGCGGCTCGCCGAAGCGGGCGGTGTAGAAGGCGTTGAACAGCTCGGTGGCCGGCGTCGCCGCCGAGCGCGGCGCCGTGCCCCAGGAGCCCTCCAGCGCGTCGCCGATGGCCTCGATGATGTCCGGCGCCTGCATGCCGTCGGTGAACAGGAACTTGTCAAAGTAGGCGCCCTCGATGGCCTGCCGCAGGATGGTGATGCCGTTCTCCGGGTAGGCGATCAGGAGCAGCGCCTCGGGGTTGCCCCGGGAAGCCTGGTCCAGCTCGCCGCGGTAGGACGCCTGGTTCTGCTCGAAGGGCACGTTGGCCGTCACCGTGCCGCCGTGCTGGCGGAAGTTGGTTTCAAACGCCTGCGCCAGGCCCAGGCCGTACGGGCTGTTGACGTAGATGGTGGCCACGCGCCGGTAGCCCAGGTCGGCCGCCAGCTTCGCCAGGGTGATGCCCTGCATGGCGTCGGACACGACCGTCCGGAAGACGAAGCCGTTGTCCTCGAGCGTGGTGACCAGCGGCGACGTGGAAGCCGGCGAGATGAGCACCACCTGGTTGGGGACGGTGACGCTGGTGGCCACCGGGATGGTAACACCCGAAGCCGCGGCACCGACGATGGCGGGCACGCGTTCCACATTTACCAAGCGCTGGGCGGCCGCGACGCCCTGGGTCGGGTTGGTCTGGGAGTCGGCCAGGACCAGCTCCAGCGGGCGCCCGCCCAGCAAACCACCTTGTTCGTTGATTTGCGTGACGGCCAGCAGCGCCGAGTTGTAGAACGGCTCGCCGAAGGCCGACAAGTCGCCGGTCATGGGAAAGAGCGCACCGATCCGCACCGGCGCCTGCTGGGCTGCGACCGGAAGGGCGGCCACCAGGAGCGCCAGCACGCACGCTAGCGTCAGAGTCGCCTTCGAGCGCAGACTAGACATGTTTCGCACCATTTATTCCCTCCTGTCTTTCGATTGGTGAATAGAATGATTGACCCAATGTTTCGACGGAAGTTCCCGTCATCCTGCTGATGGTCCCAAACAGCTGAAGGAGATGGCCGCGGAAATCGCCATGGATAGCCGCTTTAGGCCTGCTCGGCCGCTGGCCTTCCGGGTGCGCGCCGGCGGCTGGAAGCGGCTGGAGCAGGAGATGGCCGTGCCACGGAGAAACAGTCAGAGACTTATTCTAAGAAATATGGAATTGCGCTTGTTGGCACGGGAGCACGGGGTGCGATGTCCCAAGCGATTCTCGAAGTACGGAATCTTATCAAGGAGTTCGGCGGCATCCGGGCGGTGGACGATTGCTCCTTCACGGTGCAGAAG
>DATCKT010000268.1:0-2509 GCA_036562195.1 Limnochordales bacterium | reverse complement strand
AGGCAGCACCTGCGCAAGCTACCACCGGGGCCGGCTCCGCCGATCGGCGCGCGGGGGATCGGCACACGCCGGGCAAGGCCGCCGGTGGGAAGGGTGGAAGATGCCTCATGAGACGGAAGCAGCGGACGCGCCTTGTGGCTGTGGCGATGCTAATCGTGGCAGCCAGCGCTCTTTTGGCCTTGGCCGCCGGCAACGACGGCCTGCTCTACGAGGGAGAAACCCAGCGCTCATGGCGCTGGCAGACCGAAACCGACTTTCCTGACCAGTACTTCGCCCTGCTGATGGATCCGGCCGACCTGCGGCTCGCCCGCCTGGCCCTGCCTGACGCTGTCTGGTCTTCCCACGGCGAAGAACTCTCCCGCTGGGTCGCGGACCCCGACACCGCCGCGGTCGTGGCCTACTTGGGCGAAGCGCCCACCGGCGGTTACGGGATCAGCATCCGCCAGGTGCGGGTGGACAGGGGCTTCCGGCCCGTCGTGACGGTGGTCGTGGATCGCCGCAGCCCCGGGCCGGGCGAATTCGTGACGATGGTCGTCACCTACCCCGTGGACATGGTGCCCATCCCCCAGGGCGGGCTGCCGCAAGGGACTTTCACCGTGCGCTTCGTGGACGGCCAGGGGCGGGTCTTGAGCGAGCAGCGCGTGGCCGCGCCGCTGCAAGACGCCCCGTCCCGGAAAAGCCGTTCACGCACCCCGGAATCAAGTGCGAACCAGGGTGAGCCCGAGGGGGTGCTGCGGGTCACGGGCTACGGCGAAGTAACCATTGCTCCCGATCGGGCCACGGTCACCTTCACGGCTGTGGGCCGCGGCGACACGGCGCCCGCGGCCCAGCAGGAGATGAACGTGCAGCTCAACGCCGTGCTCAGGGCGCTGGAAGCCTTCGGGCTGCCCGAAGGGGCCGTGCGCACCCGGCAGTTCACGCTCAACCCGCGGTACCGGTACGACAGTGGGCAGTCCTCCATCATCGGCTACGAAGCCCGCACGCAGCTGGAAGTGCGCCTGGATCAGCTTGAGCGGTTGGGGGAGCTCGTGCAAACGTTGGTGGACAATGGCATCACGGAAGTGAGCCGGATCGAGTACAGCTTGCAGGACGTGCGGGCGGCGCAGGCGGCGGCGCTGCGGGAGGCGGCCGACGACGCCCGCTGGCGCGCCGAAACGCTGGCGGAAGCCCTCGGCCAGCGGATCGTCGGCATTGCGGAGATCTATGATCAGTCCCAGGGAACGGCGCAACCGGTGCCGCTCACGGCCATGCGGGCGGCCTTCACCGCTGAGGGCGCCTCGGCACCCGAGTTCCCGCCCGACCAACTGACGGTGCGGGCGCAGGTGCTCGTGGTGTTCCAGACGGCGCGGAAGTAGTCGCTGGGCGCCGGGTCTCCCGTCGCCCACGCCTCCACGTCCGCCGGTCCCAAAAATCGCGGGCAGGAGAAGCGATGGGCCGTTATCGCCGGCCGCTCTGCCACCGGCGCCGAACCCCGGCCCGGGCGGTCCGCCAAGGCGGCCCGCAGCAGGTTGACCAGGGCGTACGCCCGGCGGGTCGCCGCCTGGGGGTCTTCCTGCACGTCGATGGCGACCACCCGGCGAAACCGCGCCAGGACGTCCCCGAGCTGCGCCGGAAGCGGCGCCAGCACCCGCAGGTGCAACGCCGACACAGCCAGGCCCCGGGCCCGCAGCCGCGCCACGGCTTCCTCCACAGGCCCGCGGGTCATACCCCAGCCTACGAGGAGCACGTCGCCGGATTCGCCGCCCACCGGCCGGGGCAGGCGTACAAAGGTTTTAAGCGGTGCGGTCTCCATACCGAGCCCGGACAGGACCTCGTCGACCTGCGCGGCAACCCTGCCGTGCTCGACGACGGCCTCGCCCAGCCATTCGGCCCAAACGGCGCTCCCGGGCCGGCGGCGCCACGCCTGGACCGCGCCCAGGAGGCCGGCGTCCACCAGCACGACGCAGTCGCGCCGGTACTGCGGGGCGATGCGCCGCGCCAGGTCCATAAAGTGATAACATTCCTCGACCGTCGTCGGCGCCAGCACCACCGGCCGCGCCCCGCCGGGGCAGCCGCTGGCGGCCGCCAGCGGGTCGACGCCAAACGGATACCACAGTGCGTCCGCCCTCGGCGCCCGCTCAAAGCGCAAGATCACCCGGGGCACGCCGCAGGCGGCCGCCATGCCGAGCATGACGCCCGCGGTGCCCGGCCCGCAAGCCTCTTCCAGCTCCACCGGCGCGCCCGCTGTTTCAACAACCAAGACCGGACCTTCAAACCCGGGGTCTGCCGCCTGGACCAAGCACGGGCTGCCACCGCACCGGCCTGTGAGGGCCCGGCGCATGAAAGCGTCGCGCATCGTGAGCACGCGCCCGCCGAGCGCGGCATAGCTCTGCGCCCAGCGCTGTACCACCGGATGGTCGGATCTGACCACACAGGCCGTGAACCCGGCCACCAGCGCCCCAAGGGCCAGCGCCTCCCGCCCGCTCATCACCTCGACGCGGCCCGAAGGCATAGCATGGGAAGAGCGGCC
>DATCKT010000253.1:0-9553 GCA_036562195.1 Limnochordales bacterium | reverse complement strand
GTGGTACCCCGCGTGCGGTTCGTGCCACACGAGCATCGATGCCATGCTCAGCCTGCGGCGCGAGCACGGCGTCACCGCCGACCAGGTGGCCCGCATTCGGGTGCGGTGCTCCAGCGCCACCAAGGAACACGTGGGGTGGGAGTACGTGCCCGACAGCATCACCACGGCGCAGATGAACCTGGCATACTGCTCGTCCGTGGCGCTGCTGGACGGCGAGGTGTTTGTCGACCAGTTCCGCGCTGAGCGGCTGCGGGACCCGGCCATCCTGGACCTGGCACGCCGGGTGGAGGTGACCGCCTCCCCGGCCATCGACGCCATGGGGCCCAGCTACCGCCACCGGGTGGAAGTGGAAGTGGAGCTGCGCGACGGTACCCGCCACGCGGTCACGGTGGACCATGCGCTGGGCAGCGACGCCCGTCCGCTGGCCCGCGCGGCCGTGTTGGACAAGTACCGCCGCCTGGCCGGCACGGTGTTGGGGGAGGAGCGAGCCGCGGCCTTGGAGGAAGTGTTGCTGTCGCTGGAGCAGCGGACCTTGGCCGAGGTGGTGGCGGGGCTCGTCCCACCGGCTCAAGGTGTTGCATACAGTTGAATCCGACAGAAGGGAATGGCGAAAACCGAGTGGAATAGGAAAAAGTATCCTTGCCTATGACCACGACCTTGGTTTTTGAGCCGTGAGGGGGGTGATGCCCGGACCAACACAAATGACGCCGGCGCGGAGAGGCGTTGACGCCGCGGGTGGCAGTGGGGAAACCGGAAAAAGCGGCAGACGAAAGCGGCGCCGCTGGACCCTAGCCGGCATGGCGGGCGCGCGAGTTACAAAAAATCAGGCAGCACAGGAGGGAGACGGAGAAGTGCGACGATTGTTCCTGGCCCGGTGGCTCGCGGTCGGACTGATGACTTTGATGGTGTGTGGCGCCCTGTCGGGGGTCGCCATGGCCCAGAATTTCTATAGCGGGAAGCAGTTGGAGTTGCTGGTGCCCTTCGCCGTGGGCGGCGGCACGGACGTGTGGGCGCGCGGCCTGGTGCCCTTCCTGCAAAAGGAGCTGGGCAACGTGCGCATCCAGGTGACCAACGTGCCAGGCGCCGTCATCGGCGTCAACGAGTGGGTCATGCGGCGCAATCCGCAGAGCGGTCTCACGGCGCTGATCTCCAGCGGTTCGACGGTCATTCCGTACCTGCTGGAACTGCCCGTCGTGCTGTATGACTACCGCGACTTCCGGGCGGTCATCGCTTCGCCCGTCGGCGCCGTCGTGTACGGCTCGCCGAGCCTGGGCGTCACGCGTGCGGCCGACCTGCGCAACACCCGCGAGCCCATCATCTACGGCGCCATCGACCCCACCGGCAACGACCTGATCTACCTCCTGGCGTGGGAAGTGCTGGGCCTGGACGTGCAGGTCATCCAGGGTTACTCCTCCCGCGGCACCGCCCGGGTGGCGTTTGAGCGCGGCGAGATCAACATCGACTACCAGACCACGCCGGCCTACCGGGCCAACGTGGAGCCGCTGGTGGAGGAAGGGAAGGCCATCCCGCTCTTCACTGCCGGTATGGTTGACTCCCAGGGCAATGTCATCCGCGACCCGAACTTCCCGGACATCCCCAGCATCTATGAGGTGTACCTGGAGATGTACGGGCGCGAGCCCCAGGGCATCGTGTGGGATGCCTACAAGGCCGTCCTGATCGCCGGCCAGGCGCTCCAGAAGGTGCTGTTCGTGCACAAGGACGCCCCGGCCGAGGCGTACAACACGCTGCTCGCGGTCGCGCGGAAGCTGTCGCAGGATCCGGAATTCCTAGCCGCGCCGTTCCTGGAAGGCTACCAGGTGTACGTGGGCGAGGACGCCCAGGCGGCCTTCAACGTGGCCATCCAGATCTCGCCCGAGACGCGGCAGTGGCTGCGCAACTGGCTGCAGACCAACTACGAAGTGCAGATTTAAGGCGTGGGTGGGGCGCCATGGGCGCCCCGCCCGCGACACGGCTGCGGTTGGGTGCGGATGGTGCGGGCGGCGGCTCGCCCATCCGCCCACCCGGGCCGGTAGACCCCCGGCCCGGGTTTCCGCTTGGACTGGATTGCGTACAATTGTATCCATTTCGCACCCGCGCTCGCTTTGAGGGTCGCCGCCGTCCGCGGAAAGGGATGGGGTGCGCCGGCGAAAGGCGTGGACGCGGGCGGAAACCAACAACACCAACGGAAGGCGGGCTGGCGAAGGGGAAACGGCGAGAGCGGAGGGGAAACCGGCGGTGGGGATGACCATCACCGAGAAGATCCTGGCCCGCGCCAGCGGGCGGGAGCGGGTGGTTCCGGGCGAGATCGTGTGGGCCGCCGTCGACAAGGCGTGCATCGACGACGTGCAGTTGGGCATTTTGGAGCGGGCCCTGGCCAAGCTGGGTGAGCCCAAGATCGACCCGGAACGGGCCGTCCTGGTGGGGGACCATTACCTGCCCCCGTCCAACCTGGAGCAGGCCCAGGCGGTGCGCGCCCTGCGCCGCTTTGGCGAGCGGCATGGGCTGAAGCACGTGTTTCTCAAGGAAGGCGTTAAGCACCAGGTGCTGGCCGAGGCCGGCCTGGTGCAGCCCGGCCAGGTGCTGGTGGCCACGGACTCCCACACCAATACAGGCGGTGCGCTGGGAGCCTTCGCCACGGCGCTGGGCCCCACGGAAGTGGCGGTGGCCATGGTCCACGGCCGCATGTGGTTCAGGGTGCCCGAATCGATCCGGGTGGAGGTGCGGGGATCGTTCCCGGAGTACGTCTACCCCAAAGACCTGGCGCTGTACCTGTTGGGCCGCTACGGCGTCGACCTGGCCACCTACCGCGCCATCGAGTTTACGGGCGAAACCGTGCGGCGCATGAGCGTCAGCGAGCGCATGACGCTGTGCAACATGAGCACCGAGATGGGAGCCAAGTCGGCCATCGTGGCTCCCGATGAGGTCACCTTCGCCTATCTCCAAAGCGTGCAGGCGGCGCCGGAGAGCCTGGAGAGCTGGCGGCAATGGCAGAGCGACGCGGACGCGGCCTACGCCCAGGAGATCGTGGTGGACGTGAGGGAGCTGGAGCCGTTGGTTGCCGTGCCTTTCTCGCCCGGCAACGTGCGGCCGGTGCGGGAGGTGGCGGGAAAGCCCGTGGACCAGGCGCTGATCGGCACGTGCACCAACGGAAACCTCGAGGACATCGGCGTCGCCGCGGCCATGCTGCGGGGCCGCCGGGTTCATCCCCGCGTGCAGCTTATCGTGACGCCGGCTTCCCTGGGCGTCATGCGCGCCGCGCTGGCCCGGGGATGGATCCAGGACTTGGTGGATGCGGGCGCGGTGGTGACCAACCCGGGCTGCGGCGCCTGCGCAGGCATGCACATGGGCGTGCTGGACGCGGGCGAGGTGCGCATCTCGTCCCAAAACCGCAACTTTAGAGCGCGGGGCGGGCACCCGGCTTCGGAGATATTTTTGGCGTCTCCGGCCACGGTGGCGGCGTCGGCCGTCACCGGCCGGATCACGGACCCGCGGGAGCTGGGCTTCTCGGAGCGGCGGATGCCCGCTTGACACCGGGCGCCGCCGGCCGAGCAAGGGAAAGGGGCGACGAGAATGGCAGCGGCAGTGGAAGGCAAGGCGTGGGTGTTTGGCGACAACATCGATACCGACGTCATTATCCCCGGACCCTACTTGTCGATCCCGGATCCGGCCGAGATGGCCCGGCACGCCTTCGAGCCCATCGAGCCCGGGTTTGCCCGGCGGGTGGAGCCCGGCGACATCGTGGTGGGCGGCCGCAACTTCGGCTGCGGCTCGTCGCGGGAGCACGCCGCCCTCGTCCTCAAGCAGCTGGGAGTAGGGGCGGTCGTGGTAGAGTCGTGCGCCCGCATCTTCTTCCGCAACGCCCTCAACCAGGGGCTGCCGGTGCTGGAGGCGCCCGGGATCTCCCAGGCGGTGCAGCCCGGCCAGCGGCTCCGGGTCGACCTGGCCGCGGGCGTCGTCCACAACCTGGACACAGGCCGGCGCGTGGCGGTGACGCCCATGCCCGACTTTATGCGGGCGCTGCTGGAAGCCGGGGGCCTGGTGGCGTACGTACAGCGTCTATAGGAGGAGGGATTCCATGCAGGCGGGCGAGGGGTACACGGAACGTCTGCTGGACTACTGCTTCAGCTTGGATTACAGCCGCCTGCCCGAGGCGGTGCTGGACCACCTCAAGAAGCTGGTGCTGGATTATCTGGGTGTGGCCCTGGGCGGATCGGTATTTGCCGATTCCACGCCCGTCATCACCGCGGGCCTCCGCTCCCTGGTGCAGGGCATGCCCGCGGGCGCGACGGCCATCGGGCAGCCGGACCCGTATCCGGCGCAGTACGCGGCGCTTCTCAACGCGACCCTGGCCCACAGCATGGACTTTGACGACACGCACCGGGACGCGGTGATCCACATCGGCGCACCCGTGCTGTCGGTGGCGATGGCCGTAGCCGAGCAGCAGGGGGCGTCGGGGGCGGCGTTTTTGTCGGCTGCGGCCAAGGGGTATCAGGTAACGGGCCGCATCGGGCGCGCCTTCGGCGACCGCATCAACGCCCGCGGCTTCCACCCGACGGCCACCACGGGCATCTTCGGCGCGACGTTGGCCGGGGCCGACCTGCTCGGCTTGGACCGGGACGCGGTGCACCGGGCGTGGGGCCTAAACTTGAGCCAGGCGTCGGGTTCGCAGCAATTCCTGCAGGACGGCAGCTGGAACAAGCGGCTTCACCCGGGCATGGCGGCCCACAACGCCATGCTGGCGCTGGCCATGGCCCGGGCCGGTTTCCGGGGCGCGCGGGAGGTGTTTGAGGGGCGCTACGGGTACGCGGTGCTCTACGGCGGCGGCCAGTGGAATCCCGAACGCACCTTCGCGGCAGACAATCCGGAGTACGAAGTGCTGGCTACGGGCGTGAAACCGTATCCCAACTGCCGGTACGTCCATGCGCTGATCGACGGCGTCGTGGACCTGGCCAACCGCCACGATCTCCGCCCCGAAACCGTAGCCCGCATCCATGTGCACCTGGACCGGGTTGGCACGCAGTTGGTGGCCCAGCCGCCCGAGGTCAAGCGCCGGCCGGTCACCATCGTGGACGGCCAGTTCAGCGGGTACTTCGCCGCCGCAGTGGCCCTGGCCGAGCGGTCCTTCACGTGGAAACACTACGAGCTCATGCCCAGCGAAAAGATGCGGGAGCTTATGGACCGCGTCGAGATCGAGGCGGATCCTGAGCTGCCGTCCATGGCCGCCCGGATCGCCATCACGACCACGGACGGACGGGAGCTGTCCGCCACCGTCCTCAAGCCCGCGGGCGAGCCGGAGACGTTTCCCACGTGGGAAGAGCTGGACAAGAAGTTCATGTCGCTGGCGGTGCCGGCGCTGGGAGAACGGCAGGCGGCGGCCGTCGCCGCGACCGTGCGCCGGTTGGAAGAGCTGCCCCGCATCAGCGAGCTGACCGCGTTGTTGCGCCCGGCCAGGTAGCAGTTGCCGTGGGCGCAAAGCCACCATGGGCCTTGGCGCCAGCCATCGAAGCACCGGGCGCCGGCCAACGCGGAAGGGGTGGTGCCGATTCAGCACCACCCCTTCGTGCGCTGGGCGCCGGAAGCAGCGGGCCGACTCACCCGCTGTTCGTCAGCCGACGCCCAGCTCCCGGGCGAGCCCGCTCACATCGGCCATTTGGTCCACGGACAGAAGCGCCTCCTCCAGCCGCTGCACCCGCTCCGGCGGCAGCACCGCCCCCACCACGTAGCGGAACTTGTGCTTCAGCTGCTCGAGCGTCATCGGGTTGGCGGAGGAGCCGGTGGGATCAAGGACATCGACCCGGAGCCGACCGCCGCTCGTTTCCACTTCCACCCAGCCGGCGAAGTGGGTGGGGTAGATGCGGTCCAGTTCCGGATCGTGAATCAGCTCCATAGCGGCGGCCAGCTGCACCAGCTGCGGGTCCCGGATGCGCTCGGGGGTGAACTGGGGCGGCAGGGCTGCGCCGTCCACCAGGGCCGCGGCCACGCAGTAGCGCAGGCTCATTTGGGCAAACAGCACCGTGGACGGGTAGTAGTCAAAGCCGCACTGGACGGCGAGCACTTGGCTCATGCCGACGCGCACCCGCTGGCCCGGCGCCGGCGGGCCGCCCAACCGTTCGCGCAGGCGCAAGGCCGCGTCGATGGACGAGTGCACGCTGCCGCAGCAGGAGTAGGGCTTGAAGTTGATGGCGTCGGCGTGGAACACGGTGCCCAGGTTCTCCAGCAGCCGCTCGGCCCGGGCCTGGTCCGAATGGGCCCGCAGGAAGCCGCCGTCGTCGGCTTCATAGATGTAGGCCGGGCCGGTGAACCCCCGGGCCGCGAGCTGAGCCGCGAGGACTCCGGCGTGGGCCGCCCGTCCGGGGTGCAGGCGCTTACTCATGGCGCCGTCGGCGTTAAAGGCGAACAGGCCCGCCCCTTGCGTGCCCGCCAGGCCCAAGGCCCACGTGGTTTGATCGGCGTCTAGGCCAAGAAGGTACGCGGCGGCCGCCGCGGCGCCAAAGGGCCCGCAGACGCCCGTCAAGTGCCAGCCGCGCATCTTGGCCGCGCCGGGGTCCAGGGCGAGGCTGGTGCGGATCATGACCTCGTAGCCCGCGGCCAGGGCCTTTAAGAGCTCTCGGCCCGAGGGGCGGACCACCTCCGCCACCGCCAGGGCGGCCGGCACCACGGCCGCTCCCGGGTGCAGCTTCGCGTTGTGGTAGTCGTCCAACTCAAAGGAATGAATGCTGGTGCCGTTGGCCAGGGCCGCGTCGGCCGGCCGGGCGCGGCGGCCGTTGGCTCCCCACACCGTGGCACCGGTCTCGAGGGGGAGTTCCGTCGCCCAATCGATGACGGCCCGCGCCCACGGGGTGGTGGTGCCGTAGATGCCGGCGCCCACGGCATCCAGCAGGGCTGCCCGCATGCGTTCCGCGGTGCGCGGGGGCAAGGGGGTGTGCCGCAGGCTCACGAGCCAGTCGGCCAACCGGCGGGCCAGGGACGGCGGCAGGGTGGCCGACTGCTCAGAGATGACCGGCTTATGGACGTCGGATTGCGGCCCGGCGCCGGCCGGCGGACGGACGATGGATGGCTGCTCGGCCGCGCCCGGCGTGGCGACGGCGTCGCGGGTGTGAGGCTGGGCCATAGTTCTGCGCCTCCTGAACAAGGGTATTCATATGGATCCAATTGGTGCTTAAAGGAGTTCGGCAGTGTTTACATGCTTCCTCTTGACCAGTGGATACTGCATCCCTATAATAAAAGCACCGGTTTCCCCACGCATATCCCGCCCATTCGTCTGCCTTCCTTTCCCCAACGCGTTTTGCAAACAGGAGTGATAGTGTGATCGCTATGGGTGTAGCGCCCGTTGGTGACCTGTCCGCCCATTGCGCTGGGCTACGAGGGAGGCGTGAGCCGAGATGCTAGAGGCCGCTGTAAGCGCCTTGTCGGCTCTCTTCGACCCGCATCGTCTCATGATGATGCTCACCGGCATCGGCGTGGGCATCGTCGTCGGCATCTTGCCTGGGCTTGGCGGCACGGTGGGCATGGCGATGCTGCTGCCCTTCGTGTACGGCATGGACCCCTACACGGGCATGGCGCTGCTCATCGGGATGGCGGCGGTCATCCATACGTCGGACACATTCCCGTCCGTGCTCATCGGGGTGCCGGGTTCCTCCGGGGCGCAGGCCACCGTGATGGACGGCTTCCCGCTGGCCAAACAGGGGCAGGCATCGCGAGCCTTAAGTGCTGCGTTCTTCTCGTCCCTCATCGGCGGACTGATCGGTGCTTTCGTGCTCTGGTTGACCATCCCCATTGCGCGGCCTCTGGTGCTGGCCTTCGGCTCGCCGGAGCTGTTCATGCTCACGATGCTGGGCTTGAGCATGGTGGGCATCCTGGCTGGTCGGCGCATGCTGCGGGGGATCATGGCCGCCGGGCTAGGGCTGGTCATCGGGATGATCGGGGCGGCCCCGACGGTGGCCTACTACCGGTTCACCTTTGACCAGCTGTACCTGTGGGACGGCATCCCCATCGCCGTGCTGGCGCTGGGCCTGTTTGCCGTGCCGGAAATGCTGGATCTGATCACTGCCCACAAGGCCATCTCCGAGAAGGTGGAGGTCACCGGGGCCTGGCTGCAGGGCCTGAAGGACGTCATTCAAAACAAGTGGCTGGTGTTCCGTTCCGCTCTCATCGGGGTGCTGGTTGGGTTCACGCCGGGCTTGGGCGGTAGCGTGGTCGACTGGATCAGCTACGGTTTCGCCAAGCAGACCATCAAGGACCGGGAGAAATTCGGGCAGGGCGACATCCGCGGCGTCATCGCCCCGGAGGCATCCAACAACGCCAAAGAAGGCGGAGCGCTGATCCCGACCTTGCTGTTCGGCATTCCCGGCAGCGGCGCCATGGCGGTGCTTTTGGGCGGTTTCGTGCTAATGGGCATCGAGCCCGGGCCCCGCATGGTGACGGCGCACCTGGATGTGACGCTGACCATCATCTGGACGCTGGCCCTGGCCAACGTGTTCGGCGCAGCCATCTGCATCCTGCTGTCGAAGTACATCTCGCTGCTGAGCTTCATCCCCGGTCCGAAGCTGGTACCGTACCTGCTGGTCATCATGCTGGTGGGCGCGTACCAGAGCAGCCGGCACTGGGGCGACTTCCTGGCGTTTCTGGCCCTGGGCCTGCTGGGTTGGGTGCTCAAGCAGCTGGACTGGCCGCGTCCGCCCTTCCTCATCGGGGCGGTGCTGGCCGAGCCCGCTGAGCGGTACTTGTGGGTGTCGGTGAGCCGTTACGGCTGGTCGTGGCTGACCCATCCGGGCGTGATCATCATCGGGCTCCTGACGCTGCTGATGATCTTCATGGCCGGGCGCATCAGCCAGACCGCACACCAAAAGCCCGTGGAGGCCAGTGGGGCGGCGGCGCAAGGGGGAGCCGGCGCATGAAGCGCAAGCACGTGGAACAAATCATCTTCATGGTGCTGGTGGGCGCGGTGTTCGCGTACGTGGCCATCACGTCCCAGGGCTTCGTGCGCACGGCGCGGATCTTCCCCCAGGTCATCGCCACGGCCATGCTCATCCTTACCATCGCTGAGATTATTTCCTACTGGCGGGCGGTCCAGCGGGAAGCCCGGGAGGGTGAGGGTCCGCACGGGCCCGTGGAGGAGCCCGGCCCCTCCCTGACCGACGGCTTCAAGGAAGTCTGGCCCTATCTGATCTGGATCGGCGCCTATTTCGTCGCCATCTACCTGGTGGGCTTCGTGGTGGCCAGCGCGGTGTTTGTGGCCCTGTCGGTGTGGCTCATGGGCCGCATGCGCTGGTACTGGGCCTTTGGCTCCACGGCGGTGCTTATCGTGGGGCTGATGGTCATGGCCCAGGCGCTGTCGTTGTCGTGGCCGATGGGGGTCTGGTTCACCTGGCCGTGACGAGCAGCGGGCCGGCGGGCCGGATGTGGCGCCGGGTGATGCCGCGCGGCGGCCGCTGACCGTGTGGCTGTGCGGCGGTGGACGCCGGGCAGGGTGAGAGGACGCCTGGCGCGAGTGGCACGGGGGTGGTGGCCGGAGGGCGGTGCCCACCACCCCCGAGACTTGTCTTGCGGGGCG
>DATCKT010000265.1:0-4549 GCA_036562195.1 Limnochordales bacterium | reverse complement strand
GGGCAGCGGCGGGTTGATCTGCTTCATCCTGTAACCCTTTGCTTCTTGAAACCCGCTCGTGATCCCGGGAAAAGGGGCCGCGAGCGAGGAGATCTCGCCCTTTCTGTGCAAACGCCGGAAGGAACGGGCCTTGCCGGAGCGAAACTAGCGGAGGCAGGCCCCCGGCGTTTTTTGCTTTTCTGCTCATGTTTTGAGCAGAAATGGGACAACCTACGGTTCCAGATAGAGGCAACCCGGGGAGCCGGGAAGGGAGGTGAAGGGCTTGACCAAGGCGGAACTGGTCGATCGAGTGGCGGCCAAGACGGGTCTGACCAAGAAGGACGCGGGACGGGCCGTGGAAGCCCTGTTTGAGGCGGTCACGGAGGCGCTGTCCAGCGGCGAGCGGGTCCAGATCGTCGGCTTCGGCACGTTCGAGGTGCGCCAGCGGGCGGCCCGGCGGGGACGCAATCCGCAGACCGGTCAGGACATTCGGATTGCGGCCCGCAAGATTCCTGCGTTCAAGGCTGGGAAGGCTCTCAAGGAGTCGGTGGCGAGATAAGCGGCGCGAGCCCGCCGCTCTCTCGGTGCGACACCGGCAGCCGTTGCGCCCGCCCCGGGCGCCGACGGGGCCGGTGTTGCTCTTTCCTCCCACTTTAGAACATGATATAATCCTGAGAGTTACAGCCCCCCGGGAGGAAGCACCAGTGGACAAACCAGTGCAGATCGGCCTGCTGGGATGCGGCACGGTGGGCAGCGGTGTGGTGTCGATCCTGCAGGCCAACGCCGAGCTCATCGCCGCGCGGGCCGGCGCCCCCTTGCACGTGCGGCGGGTGGCCGTGCGCGACCCGCGCAAGCCCCGGGCCGTCAGCCTCGATCCCGCCATCGTCACCGCCGATCCTTGGGCAGTGGTTGCGGATCCTGAGGTGGACATCATCGTCGAGGTCATGGGCGGCGTCGATCCGGCCCGGGAGCTCATTGCGGCAGCGCTGCAGCGCGGGAAGCCGGTGGTTACGGCCAACAAGGAAGTGCTGGCCAAGCACGGGCCCGAGCTGTTGGGGCTCGCGGCGCAGCACCGGGTGGACCTGTTCTTTGAGGGCAGCGTCGCGGGCGGGATCCCCATCATCAAACCTCTCCGTGAGAGCCTCGCCGCCAACCGGGTGCAGGCCATCGTCGGCATCATCAACGGCACCACCAACTACATGCTTACCCGCATGAGCGGGGAAGGCATGCCCTTTGACGAAGTCTTGCGGGAAGCCCAGGCCCTGGGCTACGCGGAAGCGGACCCCGCGTCGGACGTGGAAGGTTACGACGCGGCCTTCAAGATCGCGATTTTGGCTTCCCTGGCCTTCGAAACCCCCGTCCGGGTGGAGGACGTATACTGTGAAGGCATCACCCGGATCACGCCGGAGGACATCCGCTACGGGCGGGAACTGGGCTACGAGATCAAGCTGTTGGCCATCGCCCGGGAGCAGGATGGGCGGCTGGAGGTGCGGGTGCACCCGGCCTTCATCCCGGCGTCCCACCCCCTGGCGGCCGTCAACGACGTGTTCAACGCCATCTTCGTGCGGGGCGACGCCGTGGGCGAGCTTATGTTCTACGGCCGCGGCGCGGGCAGCCTGCCCACGGGCAGCGCGGTCGTGGCCGACCTGATTGACGCGGTGAGGCGGCTGCGCTACGGCGGCAGCAGCCGTCTGCGCCCGCCGGAGGCCCGCTTGCCCATCAAGCCCATCGAGCAGACGGTTTCCCGGTATTACGTGTCGCTGCGGGTCGTCGACCGCCCCGGGGTGCTGGCCAAGATCGCGGCGGCGTTTGGCGAGAACGACGTGAGCATCGATTCCGTCATCCAAAAGGGGCGGCTGCAGGACCCGGTGGACCTGGTCTTCGTCACCCATGAGGTGCAGGAGGCCAACATCCGCCGGGCGCTGGGCGAGATCAGCCGCCTGCCGGTGGTACGGCAAGTGAGCAACGTGATCCGGGTGGAGGCGGCAGTATGAGCGGTGCCGGCATCATTGCCCGTTACCGGCCGTATCTGTCTTTGCCCAAGGACGGTCCCATCATCACGCTGCAGGAGGGGGACACGCCCCTCATCCCGGCGCCGGCGCTGGCCAAGGAGCTGGGCTTGCCGGCGGAGTTGTATCTGAAGTACGAGGGCGCCAATCCGACCGGGTCCTTCAAGGACCGGGGCATGACCATGGCGGTCACCGACGCGGTCATGCGGGGAGCCCGGGCCATCATCTGCGCGTCCACGGGCAACACGTCCGCGTCCGCGGCCGCCTACGCCGCCCGGGCGGGCCTGCCGTGCTACGTCCTCATCCCCAAGGGCAACGTGGCCAAGGGGAAACTGGCTCAAACGATGATGCACGGTGCCCGCGTCGTCGAGATCGAGGGCAACTTCGACCAGGCGCTGGCCTTGGTGCGGGAGATGGCCGACGCCTACGGCCTGGCCATCGTCAACTCCATCAACCCGGTCCGGCTGGAAGGCCAGAAGACGGCCGCCTTTGAGATCTGCGACGTCCTGGGCGAGCCGCCGGACTTCCTGGCGCTGCCCGTGGGCAACGCGGGCAACATTACGGCTTACTGGAAGGGGTTCAAGGAATACCTCCAGCTGGGCAAGATCCGCCGCCTACCGCGCCTATTGGGATTCCAGGCCGCGGGCGCGGCGCCCATTGTGGAAGGACGGCCCATCCGGCAGCCGGAGACGGTGGCCACCGCCATCCGCATTGGCAACCCCGCCAGCTGGCAGTACGCGGTGGCCGCCCGGGACGAGTCCGGTGGGCTCATCGCCAAGGTGACCGATGAGGAAATCCTCGCGGCGTACCGTCTGGTGGCAAGGTTGGAGGGCGTGTTCTGCGAACCGGCCTCGGCCGCCTCGGTGGCGGGTGTGGCCCAGCTGGCCCGGCAAGGCTTTTTCCAGCCGGGGCAGCGGGTCGTGTGCGTGCTGACCGGCCACGGGCTGAAAGATCCCGACCGGGCGGCGGCGGAGGGTGGCGGCTCCATCGTGCTGCCCGCCCGGGCTGATGCCTTGGCCGAGGTGTTGGCGTCATGAGGGAGGCTGACCAAGCCGTCGGCGCCGCCGTGGGCATGGGCCGGCCGGGACGGGGGCGGCCCACCCGGGTGCGGGTGCGGGTGCCGGCCACCACGGCCAACCTCGGGCCCGGCTTCGATACCTTAGGTATGGCTTTGTCCCTCTACAACTACTTTGACGTGGAGCCTTGCGCCTCCGGCTGCCACGTGGAGGCCGAGGGCGAAGCCCTGGCCCGGGTTCCCCAAGGTGCCGACAACCTGGTCATCCGGGCCGCCCAAGCCGTCTGGGAACGGGCCGGCCTGCCGCCCACCGGGTGGCGGGTCCGCCTGCGGGCGGAAATACCGCTGGGGTGCGGCCTGGGCAGCTCAGCGTCGGCCATCGTGGGCGGCGTGGTGGCCGCCAATGCGCTGGCCGGCGAACCGCTGTCCACCGGGGAGCTCTTGGCCATCGCGGCGGAGCTGGAGGGGCACGCCGACAACGTCACCCCGGCCATGGTGGGCGGGTTCACGGTGGCCGCCATGAGCGCCCACGGCGCCCAAGCCCGTCCCAGCGTCCATTGGGTGCGCTTTCCGGCGCATGGCTTGCGGGCCGTCGTGGCCATCCCCGACGTGGAGCTGCCCACCCAGCAGTCGCGGCGCATCCTGCCGCACCAAGTCGGCTTCGAGGACGCGGCGTTCAACGTCAGCCGGGCCTGCCTGTTGGTGGCCGGGTTGACGGCCGGCGACGCGTGCGCGGTGGCAGCGGCCCTGGACGACCGGTTGCACCAGCCGTACCGGGCGGCCCTGGTGCCGGGTTTCCATGCGGTGGTGCAGGCGGCCCGGGAGGCCGGGGCTTTGGGTGCCGTGTTGAGCGGGGCGGGGCCGGCCGTGCTGGCCTTGGTTTCAGAAGACCAGCCCGTCGCGCGCATCGGAGATGCCATGACCGGCGCCTTTACGGCAGCCGGCGTTTCCGCTCGTTGGTTGGCCCTCACGCCCGACGATACCGGGGCGGTGGTGGAAGCGCCGATCGACGAGGATCAGCAGGGGGATGATGCACGTTTATGAAGATCGTGGTGCAGAAATACGGCGGCTCGTCCGTGGCCACGCCCGAGCGCATCAAGGCCGTCGCCCGGCGCGTCGTGGAAACCCGGCGCACGGGGAACGCCGTCGTCGCCGTGGTGTCGGCCATGGGCGACACGACTGACGAACTCATCGCGCTGGCGCGACAGATCAGCAACTCGCCGCCCAAGCGGGAAATGGACATGCTGCTGTCCACGGGCGAGCAGATCTCCATCGCCTTGCTGGCCATGGCCATCCACGACCTGGGCGAGCCGGTCATCTCGTTGACGGGCCCGCAGGGCGGCATCATCACCGACAGCACCCACGGCAAAGCCAGGATCCTGCAGGTGGAGCCGTCCCGGGTTTTGTCCGAGCTCAACCAAGGGCGCATCGTCATCGTGGCCGGTTTCCAAGGGTTGAGCCGGGACGGTGCGGAGATCACGACGTTGGGCCGGGGCGGTTCGGATACGACGGCTGTGGCCCTCGCGGCCGCGCTGGGCGCCGAGGT
>DATCKT010000032.1:0-3029 GCA_036562195.1 Limnochordales bacterium | reverse complement strand
ATGATATCCTATAAAACCCATGCTACAGCCAGCCGCGACGCCGAGCCGTGCGCGCACCCCCGCCGCGACGAGAGCGGGCGCGGTGACGAAGCACCTGTCACCCCGGACAGGCCGGTGGTACGAAATAGGAGGGCAAGCGGCTGCTTGTGAGGCTTTGGCCGGCGGTGGCCCGTACCAGGGGCGACCGCGGCGGGCTGCTACGGGAGACTCCTGCGGGTGGCTGCTGCGGAGGGCTGCTGCAGCAGACTGCTACGGGGGTTCTGCTGCAGGAACTGCTGCGGAGGGCTGCCGCGGCGGGCGGAAGGACGGTGACACAGGGCCGGACTGGGCTGACCGGGCCCGGCCGCGACGGCGATCGGCTGGGCGCGCAAGCGTCACTGGAGCGCCCCGACGTCCCGCAGCACGCGGGCGATCTCTTCGCGGGCCGCAGCGTCCAAGCGAGGCTGGGGCGCCAGCGGCTCGCCCACGTCGAACCCTTGCAGCTCCAAGGCGGCCTTGACCGCAGCCGCCAGCAGGTACTTCTGGAACAGCTCATTCACGGGCCACAGCTTCCGCTGCAGCGCCAGAGCCTCCTCCCACCGGCCCGCCCGGCACAGCTCGTACAGCTGTACGCACTGCCGGGGGATGACGCAGGCGGGGCCCGCCATCCACCCCACCCCGCCCAGCATCATTACGAAGAGCGGAATGTGGGCCGAGGCGGCAAACACCTCGAGCCGTCCGCCGAGGCGGTTGGTGACGCTCAGCAGCTTGCCCGTGTTTCCGGTGGCGTCCTTGAGGTAGCGGATGTTGTCCACGGCCGCCAGCTGTTCCAGCACCCCGACGCTCAAATCGACGCCGGTGAAGCGGGGATTGTTGTACACGATGACGGGGCAGTCGAGCGCCGCCGCGACTTCCTTGAAATACCGGACCACGTCTGCCTCCCGCAGGGGGAAGTAGCTGGACAGGATGAGCACGATGCCGTCGGCGCCCAGCTCCCGGTAGGCCAGGCTCTCCTCGATGGCGCCCGCCGTCGAAACGCTTTCCACCCCGGCCACCACGGGCACCCGGCCTGCGGCCTCCTCCACCACGATGCGCACGATCTCCCGGCGCTGCTCCCGGCTCAGGTAGGCCACCTCGCCCGTGCTCCCCAGCGGCGTCAACCCGTGCACCCCCTGGTCGATCAGGTGGCGCACCAGGCGGCGCAGGGTCGCCTCCTTCACCGACCCGTCCGCGTCGATGGGAGAAACCAGGTAAGGAAACACGCCTTGCAACCGGGGTTCGCTCACGGTGCAACCTCCTTGCCCGCCGGGCGGGGCGGCCGCCTCCTCACGGCTTTCTTGCCGATGCTGCCTCAGCCGCCTTTCGGGCGCTAGTTCACCAGCGGCTCGACCACAAACAAGAGGTCCCCGGCCTCGACGGCGGTGCCGGGCTCCACCAGCACTTCCCGGATGCGGGCCGGGCCGTTGGCTACCACCGCGATTTCCATCTTCATGGCCTCGATGACGGCCAGCACCTCGTTGCGCTGCACCGTCTGGCCCACCCGCGCGTCCACTTTGATCATGCGCCCCGGCATGGGCGCACCGATGTGGGCCGGGTTGTTCTTGACGGCCTTGGGCCGGGTGACCACGCGGCTTTCGGCGGCTTAATGACGGCAACGGCGTTGGCGCCCGCGCCGACCGCTGCGGCGCCAGCCCCGGATTGCACCGCCGATTGTACCGCCTTGGTTCCGGCGATGCGCACGTCGTCCCCGGTAACCTCGGCGAGTTCCCGGACCAGGGCCCGCCAATCCACCGGCGGCAACAACTGCCCCGGCCGCACCGTGATGGGCTGGCGGCCTTTGAGCACCTTGGCCTGCAGCTCCTTGGGGAAACCGCCCTCGGGCTGGCCCATCATGCCGCTGAAGTAGTCGATAACCGAATCGGGAAAGGTCAGCTCGTCGGCCTTCGCGAGGAGCGCCTGCTCATCGGCCAGGTTGTGCTGGACCACGAGCAGGGCCAAGTCGCCCACGGCCTTGGAGGACGGCGTCACCTTGACGATGTCCCCCAAGATGCGGTTGGCCACCGCGTACATGCGCTTCACGTCGTCCCAGCGATCCGCGAGCCCCAGCGCCTCGGCCTGCTGCCACAGGTTGGTGTACTGGCCGCCGGGGATCTCCGTCAGGTACACCTCGGCGGACAAGGTGTTTTGCTGGGTTTCAAAGGCTTGGTAGTAGCGGCGCACCGCGGCCCAGTAGGCGTCCAGCCGCTGCAGGGCTTCCAGGTCAAAGCCTGTGCTGCGGGGATGATGGGCCAGCGCCGCCACGATGCCGTTCATGCTGGGCTGGCTGGCGGAGCCCGCCATCGAGGCGATGGCTACGTCCACCGCGTCCACCCCCGCCTCCACCGCGGCCAGGATAGGTGCGGCGCCGTTGCCGCTCGCGTCGTGGGTGTGCAGGTGCAGGGGCAGCCCGGTTTCCTCCTTGAGGGCCCGCACCAGCATACCCGCGGCGTACGGTTTCAACAGACCCGCCATATCCTTGATGCCGATGATGTGGGCGCCGCGCCGCTCGAGTTCCTTGGCCAGCCGCACGTAGTACTGGAGGGTGTACTTGGTCCGGGTCGGATCCTCGATGTCGCCGGTGTAGCAGATGGCCGCCTCCACCAGCTTGCCCTCGGCTGCGGCCGTCTCCATGGCCACCGTCATGGCCTCCACCCAGTTGAGGGAGTCAAAGATGCGGAACAGATCAATCCCGCTCCGCGCCGCCTCCCGCACGAAGGCCCGCACCACGTTGTCGGGGTAGTTGCGATAGCCCACCGCGTTAGCGCCCCGCAGGAGCATCTGCAGAAGCACCGTGGGCATCTCCCGCCGCAAGATGTCCAGGCGCTCCCATGGATCTTCTTTTAAGGAAACGCAGGGCGACGTCGAAGGTGGCTCCGCCCCAGACCTCGGCGGAAAAGAGGCCGGGCAAAAGCTTGACCGTAGCGCCGGCGATGCGGGCCAGGTCCTTGGTGCGCACCCGGGTGGCCAAAAGCGACTGGTGCGCGTCGCGGAAGGTAGTATCGGTCAAAAGC
>DATCKT010000261.1:0-7311 GCA_036562195.1 Limnochordales bacterium | reverse complement strand
CTCTAGACCTCCCGCGGGCCGGGACATTCGGCATGGTCCGCAGGGCCCGCACCGCCTGCGGGATGCCGACTCCCGTCCCCAGTGCCCGACGAGTCCGCCGTGGCCCTCAGCACCAGCACCCGCCGGGTGCCCGGTCCCACCGCGGCGCGAGCGTCGACGCGCAAGCCCACCACCCATAGAATGCCCTCCTGGTCGGCCACGATGGGCACCGACGCCCGGCGATCCTTAGGCACCTTGGCGTCCACGAAAATGTCCTGAACCTTCTTGCTGCCGGTCATCCCCAAGGGCCGCATGCGGTCGCCCGGCCGCCACGTGCGGACGACCAGGGGCGGGACGATCCGGTCCCAGTCCAGCACCGCCCGCTCTGGACCGGCAGCCTTCCGGGGCTCGGCGATCAGGTCCAGCGAGCGCGGCGGCTCCACGAGTTCCGCATGAATGGACACATTCAACCGCGGCAGCCGGGCCTCCCCGGGCACCGGTAGCGTCGCGGGCGGCTCTTGGCCACAAGCCGCGGCGCGCCGGCGCACGAACCGCTCCACCACGAGCCGATCGGCCCGGCGGCCCACCCGCACGCCGCCGGGCAGCGTGACGGCGCCGGGTGCAGCCACCAGGGCCAGGATGGCCGCCATGTGGTCTGCGGACACCAACGCCACGTCGACCCCGGCGGCCTGGAGGGCGCGGCGCACCACCCGGCGGGCGAGGGCCGCGGGCAGGCGAGCCAGGCCCGCCGCCGGCAAATCCGCCGGTCCCCGGCCGTCCTGCATCCGGTGGTGGGCCCGCGCCGCGAGGGCCTCCAGCAGGTCGTCCTCCTCCCGCAACAGGGCCGCGGTGCGGGCCAACACGGCGCGGATGTTGGGATTGTACTCCCGCTCCAAGAGCGGCAGCAGCTCATGGCGAACCCGGTTGCGCAAGTACCGGAGCGACAGGTTGCTGGGGTCGGTGCGCGGTTTCAGTTGAAACTCGCGGCAGTAGGCCTCGATCTCCGCCCGGGTCACCGCCAGGAGCGGGCGGATGTACGGTCCCCGCCGGGGACGGATGCCCGCAAGGCCCGTGGTACCCGCGCCCCGCAGCAGGCGCATGAGCACGGTTTCCGCCTGATCGTCGGCGTGGTGGCCCAAGGCGATGCGCGCGGCTCCCACTGCCTGTGCGATCTCCAAAAGCCCCCGGTAGCGCAGCCGCCGGGCGGCTTGCTGCAGCGATTCCCCGGTCCTGCGCTCGGCGCGGACGTCGACGTTGACGACGTGAACGGGCACGCCCCACGCCTCCCCCGTAGCCGCCACAAAGGCCGCGTCCTCGGCCGCATCGGCTCGCAGCCCGTGGTTCACGTGGGCCGCGTGCAGTTCAAGGCGCCACGGTTCCTTGAGGCGGGTGAACAGGTGCAGCAAAGCCAGCGAGTCCGGCCCGCCGGAGACGGCCACCAGCACGCGTTCACCGGGGGCAAGCAGGCGATGGCGCCGGATGAAATCTTCGACCCGCTCCAGGAGATCCAGCACCATCCCTCCCACAGCCCACCTGAACTGCTGTCAGCGCGGGCGTAGTATGCTTCGCCCAGGGCCCTGTGGACCGGCGGTCGGCTGAACCAACATAGCCGACTACCGCTGCGGCCAGCCGCGGGCGGCCGCCCGTTTGCCACGCGCGTCCGGCGCCGCGACCGGGGTACAGCCTATCTACGGCGGGTGCGGGCCGGATCCTCGTGGCCTGGACCAGGTTGGATGCCCCGGGAACGATGAAGCAAGAGCGGCATGGAGCCGTGCGCCCTTGACACGCGGCCAGGGCAAGGTGATACTGTATTGCCCGCATACGCCCAGGAAGCCCACGGTGCTCGCCTCGACGGGGTAAGCCTCGACCGCTCGACCCGGCACCGACGGCTGCGCAGTCCGGCGGTGAACGAGGACAACAGCGGGGAAGAGCCCATGCAGACCAACTGGAAACGCAATGTCGCGATATTTCTGTCCACCCAAGCCATCTCACTCTTCGGGTCAACCCTGGTGCAGTTGGCCATCGCGTGGCACATCACGTTGACCACGCAGTCGGGGTCCATGATGGCCATCTCGGTCCTGTGCGGGTTTCTGCCCACCTTCCTCATCTCGCCCTTCGCGGGCGTATGGGCCGACCGCTACGACCGGCGTCTGCTCATCGTGCTGGCCGACGGGCTGATCGCCTTGTGCACGCTGGTCTTGGCCATCGTGTTTCACCTGGGGCACGGCTCGGTGTGGCTGCTGTTCGCCGCGTCGGCGGTGCGGGCCTTGGGCGGCGGCATCCAGATGCCCGCCGTCAACGCGCTGCTGCCCCAGTTCGTGCCCGAGCAGCACTTGACGCGTATCAACGCCATCCACAGCACCATCCAGTCGGTGATGACCCTGTTGTCGCCCATGGCCAGCGCGCTCCTGCTCAGCGTCGCGCCGCTGGAGACCATCTTCATGGTGGACGTGGTCACCGGTGCCATCGCCATCGTCTTGCTGCTGGTCGCCTTGGAGGTGCCCGCCCATGCCCGGGCGGCGGCCGCCCCGCCGGCCGGTTACTTCGCCGACCTGCGGGAGGGTCTTGCGTACATCCGCCGGCACGCGTACCTCAAGGCCTTTTTCCTCTTCAGCTCCGTCATCCACGTCCTGGTCGGGCCGCAGGCGTTCCTGTCGCCGCTGCAGGTGGCCCGCACGTACGGGGAGGAAGTGTGGCGGCTATCGGCCATTGAGGTGGGCTTCTCGCTGGGCATGGTGCTGGGCGGGGTGCTCATGGCCGTGTGGGGCGGTTTTCGCAACAAGCTGCACAGCATGGCGCTGGCCAACCTGACCTTCGGCGTGGCGGGCATCATCTTCGGCCTGGCGCCCGCGTTTGCGCTGTACGTGGCCGCGATGGTGCTGGTGGGGGTGAGCCTGCCGTTGTACAGCACGCCCGCCGTGGTGCTGCTGCAGCAGCGGGTCGAGGACGCGTTCCGCGGGCGCATCTTTGGGGTCAACACGATGGTCTTCAGCGCGGCCATGCCCCTTTCGATGCTGGTCTACGGGCCGCTGGCCGACATCGTGTCCGTGGAGCAACTGATGCTGATCACGGGCGTGCTCATCGCGTTGCAAACGCCGTTGATGCTGGCCAACCGGCCCTTGCGGGAGGCGGGCGAACCCCTGGCCGGCGCGCCCGCCGCGCCCTCACCCGGAATGGGATAGTTCCCGCTGCCGTGGGGCCAGCCGGCTGGCGGGACCATGCCCCGGCGGGAGATCCTCGCCCTGCTCGACGGCGTCGGGCTGGCTGCGCAGGCGCTGGACGGCCCACGCGGCGGAACGGTGCGCCTCCCGGGTGTCAGGCTCGTCCGGCATGTTCGCCCTCTCGGGCCGGCCGTTGGCTGGGCTGTGGGATCGGCCGTTGCCCCGGCGGCCGAAGCGCCGGTCGCCCCGCCGGCCGCGTTCGGTCAACTGGAACGCGACGAGCGTGACGTCATCGGGAAACGCGGGCCCCGTCCGCTGCCTGAGGCGCCCGAACAGCGCGTCGACCGCGTCGTGGGCGTCGTTGGTCCCCAGCCGGCCGAGGATGCGCCGCAGCGCCTCTTCCCGGTCGCCCTTGGCCCGGCATGCCTCCAGGACCCCGTCCGTGACCATGACGACCATGTCCCCCGCGTCCAGGCGGCAGGTCACGATGCGGGTTTCGACGCGGCTGAGAATGCCGACGGGCACGTTCGCGGCCCGCACCACCTCGACCTCGTCCCGCCGGCGCACGAACGTGGGCGCGGCGCCCACTTTGAGCATCTGCACCGTCCCGTCGGTCAGATCGACCACGCAGGCGTCCAAGGTCGCGTAGGTTTCGTCCGGCGAGCGCAACAGCAGCACCGAGTTGATGGTGTGCACGGCGAACTCCAGATCAAAGCCGGCTTCGAGAAACCGCTGCAGCATGGCCACCGCGGCGTGGCTTTCGGCGGCGGCCCGTGGGCCCGTGCCCATGCCGTCGCTGAGGATGAACGCGACCCGGTCGGGTCCCAGCTCGACGCGCCGGAAGCAGTCGCCCGACACGGCGGATTCGCCGTGCGCGGCTTGGGCGACGCTCACGTCCACGTCAAAACGGGGCGCCCAGGCCGCCTCTCCGTCGGCCGCGTCCACGGGGGCGCCGCTGCGTTCCATCTGTTCGGCCACGCCGGCGATGATGCCCGCGATGCCCGCCAGCTGGCGCGGGACCAGCTCTTGGGATTCCTGCAGGCGGGTACGCCAGTAAGATTCGACGCGCATGGATTCGAGGACTCCCGAGACGGCCCGCAGGAGTTGGGGCGGCTTGATGCAGCGCTGGCGCAAGCCCTCGGCCAGGTCGTGGGAGCGCAAGCTGCCGTCGGGACCGGCGTTGGCCACCGTGGCCATCAGGTCCCGGTACGTCTGGTAGGGATGCCGTTCCCAGCACACCCGCTGGTGGCTGCACTCCCGGCACACGCTCTCCCACACCCGGGTGGCGAAGCGGTCGAAAGCGGCTTCTTCCGTCTCCCCCGCGCCCTGCTGGGCGAAGGTCTGGCTCAGCTCCTGGAACACCGCCGCCACCCGGTGCAGTTGATCCTGGGCACGGGCGTTGGCCTGGCGCAAGCGCTGCCGGTGGAGGCGTTCCCGCTCCGGCGTGCCCGGCAGCCGGGCCGCCAGGCTGCGCAAGCTGGACGTGGGGACGACGGCTATCCCGGCCGCAGCCAGGAGGCAGAGCAGCAAAGCATGCCCGATCTCCGCGCCGCTGCCGGCCAGTGGCGTGAGCAAGACATGGGCCACAAGCAGCCCGGCGATGGCGCCCGGCTTGCCGGCCAGCGCCCCCAAGCCCGCCAGAAACCCGGCCGGCGCCAGCACCGCCGCCTCCCACGGGACCCGGGTGGGCACCGCGCTGGGCGCGGCGGCCAGGAAACTGATCACCCCAAGGCCGGTGCCGGCGGCGGCGCCGAACCCTGCGCCGCCCACGAACGCCACAAGCAGCACCAAGAGCCTGCTGAACAGGGGCGCCACGGCGATCCCTTGCCATTCCAGCCCCTGGATGCCAAGCACGGTAAAGCTGGTGAGAGCCAGGACGGAGACCACTTGGCCATGGGTGAGGGACGCGGGGCGGATGCCCGCCAGCCCGGCGGCGGGCAAGAAGGCCAGCGCCGCGGCCAGCTCCGCTGCCCCGGTGAGCCCGGCGGTGAGCAGGCCGCCGGGGCCCGCGCCGGCCAGGGCGACCCGTATCACCGCCACCGCCAAGGCCGCCGCCAGGGCGGCCAACCAGGGCGACCGCCGCCCGCGGCGGGCCGCGGCCAGGGCGATTACGAGTCCTAACAACGGCAGCCAGCCGTGGACGGGCCCGGTCGGCCCCTCGCCCGCGGCGCCGCCCATGGCGCCGACCCAGGCGCCCGCCGCGCCGGCCGTCGCTCGCACGGCTGGGCTTGTCCACGCGCCGACGGCCGCTCCGATGGCGCAAGCCAACGCCCGCCGCGGCCGGCCCTGGGCCGCCAGGGCGATGCTCAAGGCCGTGCCGAAGGGAGCCAGGGTGCCGAACACCGCCGCCCGTCCCAGCGCCAAGCCCAGCAGCCCCGGCAGCCACCAGACGCCGGCTGCTACCTTGGTCCACAGCAGCACCCGGCGCAGCAGGGCGGCCGTGGACCCGCCGCCCCCCAACTGCGACCACACAACTCTCCCCCGGGCCAGCGGCATGGACATCCTGTCGAGCATCCGCTTATCCCTCCTTCGGGGCGAGAGTCGCAAGACCGACTATATCGGAGGGGCGGACGCACGGTCTGTCGATCAGGCTATGGAATGGAACAAGACTTTCAGGCGATTTCTTCCACGATCCCGTCGCAAATCGGTGATAGAATAGCGGCAAGGCCTTATGGAAACTGGCGGCAGGCCTTATGGAAGCCGCACCCAACGGGTGCCGAAACACACCGGGCACCACCCGGACACCCGCGGCGACACCCTCGGCGTGCCCCGCGGCTTGCGCCCGAACGGTTCAGACCATCGACACTAAGGAGGTAACCGTGGCATGGCCGGAGAGATACCCTCCCCCCCTTCCGGCATCGACACGGCGAAGATCGAAATGGCCGTGCGGCTCATCCTAGAGGCCCTCGGCGAGGATCCCCAGCGGCCGGGGCTAATCGACACTCCCCGCCGGGTGGCGGCGGCTTACGCCGAACTATGTGCGGGCATGTATGAAAAGGTCGAGCGCCACCTGGAGGTGTACTTCCAGGAGAACCACGACGAGCTGGTGCTGGTGCGGGACATCCCCTTCTACTCCTTGTGCGAGCACCATCTGCTGCCGTTCTACGGCAAAGCCCACATCGCGTACATCCCCCAGGACGGCCGGGTGACGGGCCTGAGCAAGCTGGCGCGGGTCGTGGAAGGTTTCGCCCGGCGGCTGCAGATGCAGGAACGCATGACGGCCCAGATCGCCGACACGCTCATGGAGCACCTGAAGCCCCTGGGCGTGGCGGTGGTGCTGGAGGCCGAGCACCTGTGCATGACGATGCGCGGTATACGGAAACCGGGATCCGTCACGGTGACGTCGGCCGTGCGGGGCACGTGCCGCACCGACGAGAAGACGCGGGCGGAGGTATTGGCCCTCATCCAGGGACACAGAATCTCCCGCTAATCGGGCGGACCCATGGGGCCGCCCTCAGGCCCATCCGCCGATGGCCGATGGCCGGCCGCCGCGCACCGCTCTGGAGGAGTAAGGGGGTTTCACGAGGCCGGGGCCGGCGGTTGCGGAGCGGGAGGCGGCGGGGGCGTATCGTCGTCGTCGGGGTGCAGACGGCGCCGCCCGGCAAAGCCGTCCTGCCACGAGTGGTAGTACATGACTTCCGGCTCGCCCAAGCGCCAGCACAACAGCACCTCTTGCCCGTTGATGACGGCGGGGAAGTCCACCAGGCCCAGCTCGACGCTTTTCAGCTGGCAGCCCGCCTGCTGGATGCTGTCGATGATCTCGTTGGCCTCGTTGACCGCGGCCCGCAGGCGCTCCTTGGCCTCCCGGTGGTCGGCGGCCATGATGAGGTTGCCGTCCTGGCCGTAGCCTACGGCCTTGATCAGCTCCAGCTCCCGCTGGCGGGCCCGGGCTTCCTCCAGCAAGGCCTGCAGCCGCTCCAAAAGCCGCGCCAGCGTCGGCACCATGGCGTTGGCCTCGGCCACACGGAAATGGCGGATGCGCATCTCATCCACTGCCGCCCGTCCCTCCTTTCACCCGTGCTGGCGGCGCTCCCACGCTTCGGGGTTCACGAGATTCGGCGGCCGCCGGCCGGTCACGCCGGCGATGAGGTTTTCCGCCGCCAACAAAGCCATGCGCGTCCGCGTCGCGATGCTGGCCGAACCGATGTGGGGCAACCCCACTACGTTAGGC
>DATCKT010000214.1:0-2969 GCA_036562195.1 Limnochordales bacterium | reverse complement strand
GTGCCGCGCCCCGTACCCGTGGTGCAGGCGGTGGAGCAGGCGGCGGCGCCTGCACCGGCCTCCCCGGCGACCGACGGCAAGGCGGCGCCCCGCGACGACCGTTACGTCCAGATCACCGCGCCCATGGTGGGCACCTTCTACCGGGCCCCGGCGCCCGACGCCGAACCTTACGTCAAGGTCGGCGACGTGGTCGAAGTGGGCCAGACCTTGTGCATCATCGAGGCCATGAAGCTGATGAACGAGATCGAATCGGAAGTGCGGGGGCGGGTCGTTGAGATCCTGGTGGAGAACGCCGAGCCGGTGGAGTACGGGCAGCCGCTGTTCGTGCTGGAGCGGCTCTAACGCCGGCTGCGGGGGGACAAGCTGTTGTTTGAGAAGGTCCTGATCGCCAACCGGGGCGAGATCGCCTGCCGCATCATCCGGGCCTGCCGGGAGCTGGGCATCCGGACGGTGGCCATTTACTCGGAGGCGGACCGGGAGGCGCTGCACGTCCGGCTGGCGGATGAAGCCTACTGCGTGGGGCCGGGCCCGTCGGCCCGCAGCTACCTCAATATCCCCAACATCATGAGCACGGCCGTCCTGGCCGGCGTCGACGCGATCCACCCCGGCTACGGATACCTGGCGGAACAAGCCCATTTCGCCGACATCTGCGAGCGTCATGGCATCAAGTTCATCGGACCGGCCTCTCACTCCATCGAACGCATGGGGGACAAGGCGGTGGCCCGGGAGACGGTGCGGCAGGTGGGCGTGCCCACCCTGCCCGGCAGCAATGGGCCCGTGACGGTGGACGCCGAGGCGCTGGCCATCGCGGAGGAGATCGGGTTTCCCGTTTTGATCAAGGCGGCCGCGGGCGGGGGCGGCAAGGGAATGCGGGTGGCCGAGAACCGCAACGAGCTGGGCAAAGCCCTGCAGATCGCCCGCAGCGAGGCCGAAACCGCCTTCGGCAACCCCGCCGTCTACATCGAGAAGCTGCTGGAGAATCCCCGTCATGTGGAAATCCAGGTGCTGGCCGACGAGTACGGCCACATCATCCACCTGGGCGAGCGGG
This sequence comes from Limnochordales bacterium, assembly GCA_036562195.1. Classification (GTDB taxonomy): domain Bacteria; phylum Bacillota; class Limnochordia; order Limnochordales; family ZCTH02-B6; genus ZCTH02-B6. The sequence continues at coordinate 1,921 of DATCKT010000214.1, read as the reverse complement.
AATGCTCGATCCAGCGGCGCCACCAGAAGCTGGTGGAGGAAGCGCCGTCGCCCATCGTCACGCCCGAGCTGCGGGCCCGCATGGGCGAGGCCGCGGTGCGGGCGGCCCAGGCCGTCAACTACGCCAACGCCGGCACCGTGGAATTTCTCGTGGATCGAGACGGAAATTTCTACTTCCTTGAGATGAACACCCGCATCCAGGTGGAGCACCCGGTGACGGAGGCAGTGACCGGCATCGACCTGGTCAAACAGCAGATCCTCATCGCCATGGGCGAGCCGCTGCCGTGGCGACAGGAGGACATCACCTGGCAGGGCCACGCGATCGAGTTCCGCATCAATGCGGAAGATCCCGACCGCAACTTCATGCCGTCGCCGGGCAAGATCACGCTGCTGGTGCCGCCGGGCGGGCCGGGGGTGCGGTTTGACAGCGGCGCGTACAGCGGGTACGCCATCCCGCCATACTATGACCCGATGTTCGCCAAGCTGATCGTCCACGGCCGGGACCGCCGGGAAGCCCTCGCCCGGGCCCGGGCGGCGTTGATGGACCTCATCGTCGAAGGCGTCCGCACCAACGTGGGGTTTCACCTCAGGCTCCTGGAGGACGAGGCGTTTCAGCGGGGCGAGCTGTCCACGGACTTCATCGCACGACGCAACCTGGTTTCGGCCTCATAACGGGTGGAGGTGGCCATGCCGATGTCAGAGACGGAACGGACCGAGCTGGGCGAGCTGCGGATCGCCAACGAAGTGGTGTCCATCATCGCCGGGCTCGCGGCCACGGAGGTCCAAGGGGTGGCCGGCATGAGCGGCGGCATCGCCGGCGGCATCGCCGAGATGCTGGGCCGCAAGAACTTGTCCAAGGGCGTCAAGGTCGAGGTGGGGGAGGAGCAGGCCGCCGTCGACCTGTTCGTTGTGGTGGAGTACGGGGTGCACATCCCCACCGTCGCCTGGAAAATCCAGGAGAACGTGAAGCGGGCCATCGAAAGCATGACGGGCCTCCAGGTGGTGGAGGTCAACGTGCACGTGCAGGGCGTCCACTTCCCGCAGAACGAAGAGGAGAAACCCGAGGAGCCGAGGGTACGCTGATCCATGAGCCTCCTGGAGCGGTTGGTCGCGAGCCTCACGGCCCTGATCACCTTGGCGGCGGGCGTCCTCGGCCTGGCCTTGGTGAGCGGCTGGAACGGGACGCCGTGGCTGTTTGACCTGGTGGCGGCGGCCCGGGGGCCGGCGCGCCTGGAGATTGGGCTCGTCGCGCTGCTCCTGGTGGGCTTGGCCTTGTTCCTGCTGGTCCAGGTGTGGCAGCGGGAACCGGCTCCGCCGCGGCTGCGCCAGACGACGCAGTTGGGCGACATCAGCATCTCCTTGCGGGCGGTGGAGTCCCTCGTCTACCGGGCCGCCCGCCAGGTCAAAGGCATCGCCGAGGTGGACGTGCAGGTGGCCGCGGCCGGGGAGGAGCTGGCCATCGACCTGTCCTTGTTGGTGGCGCCGGATCTGCGGGTGCCCGACGTGACCCGGGCCGTGCAGGAGCGGGTGGAGGCCTATGTACGGGAAACCGTGGGCGTGCCCGTGAGCCGGATCGGCGTTGAGGTGCGCAACATCGCCCGCGAAAGCCGGGCCCGGGTGGAGTGAGGATCAGGAGCCGATGCAGATCGACTGGGAGCGGATCGTCACCATCGCCCTGGCCAACCGGGGCAAGCTCATCGGCGGCTTGATCGGCCTGCTTTTGGGCTGGCTGACCATTCGCTACGGCTTCTGGCGGGCGCTGGTGTTCACCGTTTTCGTGCTGGCCGGCCTGTGGATCGGGGCGGTCCTTGACCGCGAGGGCTGGGAAGGTTTCTATGACCGGTTCGGCGGGCGCCGGCGTTGACCGGCTCCGGGCGCGCCGGGACGCAGGCACTGGGGAGTGGATCCGGTGAGGCGCAGAC
>DATCKT010000213.1:0-6298 GCA_036562195.1 Limnochordales bacterium | reverse complement strand
GGGCATGTCCATGGTGATCTTCCCCGTGATGGCGCGCCTTGCGGCCCTGGGGGACTTGCAGGAATTCGGGCGGACGCTGAGCACTGGGCTGCGCACGGTGCTCTTCATCACCGTCCCGTCGGCGGTGGGGCTGGTGGCCCTGGGCGAGCCCATCGTGCGGCTGCTCTTTGAGGTGGGTGCTTTCGGTCCGGAGGACACCGCCACCACGGCCTACGCGCTGCTGTACTTCGGCGTGGGCGTGTTCGCCATCTCCTCGGTGCAGGTGCTGACCCGGGCGTACTACTCGCTGCAGGATACGGTGACGCCCGTGAAGATCGGTGTGCTCACCGTCGTCACCAATACGGGCCTGAGCCTGGTGTTCCTGCGCTTTACGGCCCTGGAGCACGGCGGCCTGGCGCTGGCCTTCTCCATCGCGGCCATCGTGCAGATGGCGGCCCAGCTCGCCGTCTTGCGGCGGCGGCTGGGGCCGCGCCTGCACGTGCGGGCGGTGGCCGGGACCTTTGCCCGGGCCAGTCTCGCGGCGGCCGTCATGTTCCCGGTCGCCCGCGAGGTCAGCCTGCTGGTGGGCCAGCACGTGAACCTGGCCGCCACCGGCGGCCGTCTCGCACAGGTGCTGGCAGGCATGGCCGCCGGCGCCGCCGTCTACGGCGCGGCGGCGCTGCTGCTGCGCATGGAGGAGCTGGCGATGGCGTGGGACGCCCTCCGCCGGATGGTCCGCCGGTCGTCCTAGCCCGTCCTCGTCGGCCACCGGCGGCTCCCGGCCGCGGGGCCGCCCGGCGACCGGCCAGCGCCGCTTTGGCCCGGCCTTGGGCTCGGCCCCTTCCCATTGGCCGGCGTCCCGGCGGCGGCGCACTGCCCGAGGCACCCCCGGCGGCGCCGCACTGCCGGCAGGCGCCGTCCCGGCGTCAGCGCGCAGCACCGGCCGCGTCCTGCCCGCCAGCCACAATCCCCGCCAAGGTTTCCGCCAGCACATCCGCCAAGAGCTCCGCCGCCAGCAGCGCCTCCTCCAGGTGGTTGTCGTAGGAACCCACCTCCACCAGCACGGCGCGGGGGTGCAAGTCTTGATTGAGGCGGGACTCGGGCCGCTCGATGACCCGGCGGAAAAGGCCCGGGTACCGGGAGGACAGGCGCTCGCCCAAGTCGCGGGCGAAGGCCAGGTTCTCCCGCCAGCGCGGGTGCATGCTGCTGTTGATCCCGACCACCAGGGCGATCTGGGCCACCCGGCGACCGGCGATGGTGGCCACCAAGCCCTCGGGCGCATCCCGGTGCACGTCCAGCACCACCTCTAGGTTGGGATGGCGGGCCAGGAACTGCTGCACCGTCGCGCGCGAGGCGATGTAGGCGCGGGGATGGGACGGCCAGTCGTGGATGGCCACCGAGTGGCACGTGGGAATCCCATACGCCTCCAGGCGCTCCTTGAGGGCGCGGCCCACGGCGACAATTCCGGTTTCCGTCGTGTTCCAAAGGTGGTACGCGTCGGGATCCGCCGGGGAAAAGGATCCTGTACGGTACGTCTCCGACGTGTGGGTGTGGTAAATCAGGACGCGGCACCCGTCGCCCCACTGCACCCTACGGAGCCGCTCCCGCCAGTCGGCGTCGGGCAGCGGCGAGGTGGCTTCCGGTGCGGGCAGCGCGGGTGCGCCCGCGGCCCCGGGCCCCTCCGCCGCACCGGAAGCCGGGGGCGCCGGCGCGGGAAGAACCCCGTCGGGCGCCACCAGCAGGTCGGAGGGCTCGCGGCCGGCCGCCGCCGTCGGCGCCGGGGCAGCGGCCCACGGGTCGTCGGTGGCCGCGACGGTTACAAGCCCGCGGGAGGCCGGCGGCGGGGCGCTGGTCGGAGGGGGCACCAGGCCGCTCTGCCACTCCCGGTTGTACTGCGCAAGCCCTGGGATCGCGGCTTCCAGCAGCGTGTGGGGCTGCTGCAGATCGTAGCCGGTGATGGTATACACCGCCGCCCGCACGTCCCGCCGCCAGTCGGAGGCGGGGGCCGGCTCAGGGCCTGTCTCCCACACGGTCGCGGGCAAGCCCTGGCGCAGGGCGGCCTCCCCCAGCCGCCCCTCGGCCTGCGCCCAGGAAACCAGGCCGGGCACAAGCTCCCCCGCGGCCCCGTTCAACGCCTGCCATGCCGTCCTCACCGCCTCGACCGCCCGCGGGCGCACATTGGGCAGGCGCCGGTCGACGGCCACCAGGCCGGCGCCCAGGATGAGGACGAGCCAGAAGATCAGGAGATGGCGGACGGGCCGGCCGAGGGCGTGCGGCAGCCACCGTCCCAACCGGGTCCGGTACATCCGCAGGCGCCAGCGCAGCCACACGTAGCTGATGCGACGCACGGCGACTCTCCCTTCCCACTGGCAGTCTATGGGACGAACCCCGCCGGTTATGCCGTCCGCCCAGCATACTGCTCCGGCGTGACCCGTATTGTTAGCCAGTGGAGGAGGCGAAGGCGTTGGCGCGGCGGACGTGGCGGCGGCTGCTGGTGGTGGCCTTGGGCGCGTTGGCGTTGGCCGGGCTGGCTCTGGGCGCCTGGTGGGTGCGCTTTGGGCACCGCTTCGACGCCGCCGGCCGCACCATCGACCCCCGGGCCCGGATCGATCCCCAGCGCCGGTACGAACTGGTGGTGTGGGACGAGGCCATCGTCGTGCCGTGGGCCGCCGAAGCCCACGGTGATGTGCTGGCGCAAGCCGTCGCGGAGTTCCGGGAGCGCTGGCCCAACGTCCAAGTGCGGTTCAGCCTCCTGGATTCCGTCCACGCGCGAGAGCAGCTGGCCGCCGCGGTCGCCGCCGGGCGCCCGCCCGATGTGTACGGGACCGTCCGGGGGCTGGTGGTGTACCCGTCCCACCAGATCCCGGCCACCCCCTATCTCCCTGCGGTTCCCCGGGACGAACCACCCTATTTCCAGCCCGCCGCCTTGGCCGGCCTGAGCTACAACGGCGCCATCTGGGGTTGGCCGCGGGGCATGTGGTGGGACGTCTGGTTGGCGGACGCCGCGTTGCTGGCACGCGCGGGGCTGGACATCGAGCGCGTGCTGGCGCAGGGATGGACGTGGCGAGAATTGGCCGAGGCCGCCGGCCGCCTGGCCGGTGCGGTGGACGCGATGCTGGTGCTCGATACCACGTCCGTGGCGACCCTAGAGCACCTGATGCTAAACGCCGGCGCCGTGGGCTACCTGGACGCCGCCGGCGCCGGCTGGAGCCAGACCGCGCTCGCGCAGGTGGCGGGCGCTTTGCGCCGGTTGGTCGAGCAAGGCGCCATCCCCGCCAATCACCCGGCGGCCAGCCGTACCCGCGTGGAGCGGCTCCTCCAGCACCGAGCAGCCGTCATCGGACCCGTCGGCCCCACGCTCCTGCGAACCGTCCTCCAGCGCCAGCCGGAGCGGTTCACGCCGGTTCCCGTCCCCCATATTGAGGATGCGAGGATGGCGGCTCCGATGGAGCCGGGAGGGTATTTCGTCTTTCGCCAGGACGCGTACCAAGGGGACGACCACATCCGCCTCGCGATGGAGCTCGCGCAGTGGCTGGCGGGACGAACCGAAGCGTGGCTCGCGGAAACCCTGGGGGTGCTCCCGGCGCGCACGGACGCCCTGCACGCCTGGCATCAAGTGGCGCCCTTGAATGACCGCAGCAAAGCGTTCCTGGCCGGCTACCTCCAGCACGCCCGGGCACACGGTCCGAGTCTCCCGGCCGAGACGGTGGCCAGCCTGCGGGCGCGCGTGGCCCCCCACTGGCACGGATTCTGGGCCGGGTCGCTCGCGCCCGAGCCGTTCGCGGCCGCCGTGCGCCGTGAGCTGGAGCAGGCGGTCGCCCCTCGCGCCGGACAACCGTAGGGCTCGCGCCGGACAACCGTAGGGGAATCAGCCCTCCGGTGCCCCGGCGGCGGCCATGGCCGCTGAGGAAACCGCGCGGTGCGGCTCGGGGTGACACAAGGCGCGGGCCTTACCCTCTGCCGGCGCCGGTCGCCGCCAGGATCAGCCGGTTTAGGTCCAAATCGGGGTGCAGGCCTTGGTTCAAGCCCTCGGCCAGCATTTCCGCCACGTCCTCCACCAGCACGTCGATTTCCTTGGGGGTCATGATGAGGTCGCCCATGTAGGGGCCAAGCACTTCCTCCAGCACTTCCCGCTGGAAGGAGGCCGGCGCTGCGGCGGCCCCGTTGCCCGCCGGAACGGCCGTTGACCCGGGCTGCCCGGGGACCGGTCCCTGGGGCGCGTGGGGCGGCGGGCCGGCCGGTGCAGCGGCTGGCGCTCCCGGCGCGCCGGCAGCCGGGTGGGCGCCAGGGGGAGTCTGCAGAATCCAAGTTGGATCGGGCAGCGGCACACCGGCCGCGGGCGCCTGCCCACCGGAGGCGGGTGCCGCCTGGGATGCCTGGCCGGGCGCGGGCACGGCGGCAGGGCCGCCGCCGGCCGGCCGGTAGGCCGCCACGCGCGCCAGGCCGTCGGCCACCACCGTCAGCGCGTGGACCACCGTCGGCACGCCGATGGCCAGCACCGGTACGCCCAGCGTCTGGCGGGTGATGCCGAAGCGCTTGTTGCCCACGCCCGATCCCGGCTGGATGCCGGCGTCGGCGATCTGCACGGTGGTGCCCAGCCGTTCCGTGCTGCGGGCCGCCAGCGCGTCGATGCACACCACCAGCGCCGGGCGGATCTGGCGCACGACGCCTTGGACGATCTCGGCGGTTTCCAGGCCGGTGATGCCTAGCACGCCCGGGGAGAGGCCGGCCACCGGCCGGGCGCCGGCCCTGGCGGCGGGCGGGGCCATGTAGTAGAAATGACGGGTAACGATCAGGTGGTGCACGGTGCGGGGGCCCACGGCGTCAGGCGTCGCGTTCCAGTTGCCCAGGCCGACCACCAGCACCTCGCCGTCCAGGGGCACTTGCAAGCGGGTCAGGAACGCCCCCAGCTCGCGCGCGATCTGCTCAGACACCCGCTCCAGCGCCTCCTGGTCCCGCTGGCGGATGGCAGGCGCTTCGATGGTCGTGTAGTAGCCGGGCAGCTTGCCCATGGCCCGGGCGCCGTCCTCCGTCGTGATGGCGACCCGTGAGATGGTGCCAACGGGCGTTTCCTCGGTTTCCACCGCGACGCCGGGGATCTCGGGGGGGCCTTCCTGCTGGATGATGACCTCCCGGGCTTCCAAGGCCAGGTCGGTGTGGGTCCGGTAGCGGCGGATCCAGTCGGCGTGGATGGTACCCCAATCCAACGGCGCCACCTCCTGCCGTCTCAGTCTGCCTCTGCGCGCAGATCCCTATACCCTCCGGCAAGGATGTGTGGTACAATGTTCGCGTTCACTTCACGGCAGAAGGGAGGTCCCGACGTGCCCAACACGCGCTCGGCTGAGAAGCGGGTGCGGGTGACCGCCAAGCGCACTTTGCGCAATCGCATGATCCGTTCGCGGATGAAGACGGCCATCCGGCGCTACCATGCGGCTGTCGCCGAGGGCAACCTGGAGGCGGCCACGGAGCTGTTCCGCAAGGCGGTCAGCCAAATCGACCGTGCCGCGGCCAAGGGTGTGATTCACCCCAACCAGGCCTCCCGCCGCAAGGCGCGGCTTGCCGCCCGGCTCAACGGACTGCAGGCCAGCTGACGCCAGCTAGCTTTTTATTGCCGTTTCCCATGGGCCAGTGCGACCACCAGCGTTTCCAGGACGAGACGGGGGTCCCGGCCCGTTTTTATTTCTTTGTCCGCCTGCACGATGCGGTGCAGGGCCCAGGCCGCACCAGCCGTTCCCAAAAGGGTCCCTTGCCGGGCCAGCTTGTCCACGACGAAGGGCTGCACGCCCAAGCGGGCCGCCAGGTCCTGCCGGCCGCCCGGAGCGTCCCCGACCATGAGGATAAGCCGGTACTGGCGGGCCATCATGCTGAGGATGACCAAGGGCGGCTGTCCCACGGCCAAAAGGTCGTTCAGGATGGCCAAGGCTTCCTGGGCCTTCCCCTCCGCGACCGCGTCCGCGAACCGGAAAATGGCGTACTCGGCCGCGTGGGGGATCGCGACGCTGGCCACCTGCTCCACTGTGCGCGCGTCCACGGGCTCGCCGGCCGCGTACGCCGCCAGCTTTTCCAATTCCGTGTACAGCGTCTGGAGGTCATAGCCGGCTGAGGCCAGCAACGCCTGTACGGCTGCAGGCTCCATCCGCAGACCCAGCTCCCGCGCCCGCTGCAGGACCCACTGGGGCAACGCGCCCCGGGCAGGCGGGTCGCAGGCCACCACCCGCGCCGCCTGGACCAGGGCCTGCATGGTCTTGCGCCGGCGGTCGACGTTGGAAGCCAACAGCACCACGGTCACACCCGCGGGCAGGCGGGTCAGGAGCGGCAC
>DATCKT010000192.1:0-3260 GCA_036562195.1 Limnochordales bacterium | reverse complement strand
TGCGCCACCGTCATCTGTTCGGACAAGACCGGCACCCTTACCCGCAACGAGATGACCGTGACCCGCCTGTGGCTGGCGGGGCGGCATGTTGCCGTAACGGGCACCGGCTACACGCCCGAAGGGGAGTTCCGGGCCGGCGATGTGCGCTTGGACCCGAGCCGCGAGCCCGATCTGAGCCTGGCGCTGCGCATCGCCGCCACCTGCAACCACGCTCGCCTGCAGCGGGCTCCCGACGGCACCGGATGGCAGGCGCTGGGCGATCCGACCGAAGTCGCGCTGGTGGTGGCCGCCGCCAAGGCGGGCATCACGCCCGCCCGGCGCAACATCGTGGGCGAGCTGCCCTTCGACGGGGTGCGGAAGCGCATGAGCGTGCTCCTGCGGGAGGGCGAACGGTTCGTGCTCATGACGAAGGGCGCCCCCGAGGTGCTGTTGCCCCGTTGCGAGACGTGGCGGCGGGACGGGCGGGTGGAACCGCTGCGGCACGAGGACCGCCGCGCCATCCTGGCCGCCATGGAGGAGATGGCGCGCCAGGCGCTGCGGGTGCTGGCGGTGGCCTACGCCGAGAAACCCCCGGGGCCGGTGCCGCCTCAGCTGGACGAAGGCTGGGAGCGGGGCCTGGTGTTCGTGGGTCTCATTGGCATGATCGACCCGCCGCGGCCGGAAGCCCGCGCCGCGCTGCGCAAGGCGCAACAGGCCGGGGTGCGCACCGTGGTCATCACCGGCGACCACCGGGACACCGCGGCGGCCATCGCCCGGGAGCTGGGCATCGTGCGGGAGCTGTCGGAGGTGGCCACCGGAGCCGAGCTGGATCAGTGGTCCGCGGCGGAGCTGGAGGAGGCCGTGCGGCGGGTGCATGTATTCGCCCGCGTTTCCCCCGAGCACAAGCTGCGCATCGTCCAGGCCCTCAAGCGCCAGGGTGAAGTGGTGGCCATGACGGGCGACGGCGTCAACGACGCACCGGCCCTCAAGGAGGCCGACATCGGGGTGGCCATGGGCCTGACGGGCACCGACGTCACCCGCGACGCGGCCGACATGGTGCTGGCCGACGACAACTACGCCACCATCGTGGCCGCCATCGAGGAAGGGCGGGGGATCTACGACAACATCCGCCGCTTCATCCGCTACTTGCTGGGCTGCAACGTGGGCGAGGTGCTGACCATGTTCGGCGCCGCGCTGGCCGCGCTGCCGCTGCCCTTGTCGCCGCTTCAGATTTTGTGGATCAACCTGGTCACCGACGGCCTGCCGGCCATCGCGCTGGGCCTGACCCAGCCCGACGACGACATCATGCGGCGGCCGCCCCGCTCGCCCAAGGAGGGGGTGTTCAGCCGCGGGCTGCACCTCAAGGTCCTGGGCCGGGGGCTGCTCATCGCCGCCTCGACGCTGGCGGTGTTCATCCTGGCGCTGCAGGATCCCCGCGCCGACGAGGTGCGGGCCCGCACGTTGGCCTTCACGACGCTGGTGCTCACGCAGCTGGTGTACGCGTTCCAGTGCCAATCGGAGCACCACAGCGTCTTTGAAGTGGGCCTGCGGCGCAACCCGCGCTTGGTGGCGGCCGCGGGCACGTCCCTCGGGATGCACCTGGCTGTGCTATACGTGCCGCTTTTGCAGCCGGTGTTTGGCGTCGTGCCTTTGGACGGCGCCGATTGGCTGCTGGTGGCGCTGTTCTCCACGTGGCATCTGATCCTGGAGGCGCTGCTGCGCGCGGGCGTGCGAGCCCTGCCGCGCTAGTTTTCCGGCCCCTCCGGGCGGAGTTTACAAGGCCGTGGAAATTGGGTTACAATGGGTGCAAATGCGCCCAGGGGGTTTGTGCCGGCGGTGCTGCGCAGCATGACCGGCTACGGCCGGGCCGTCGCCTCCGCCGGGGATCGGACAGCCACGGTGGAGGTCCGGTCCGTCAACCACCGGTTTCTGGACCTCGCGGTGCGCCTGCCCCGCAGCCTGATGGGGCTAGAGGAGCGGGTGCGCGCGGTTGTACAGGAACAGATCCAACGCGGGCGGATCGAAATCTCCGTCACCGTGGAGGAACACGGCCCCGGGGATCGAAGGGTGAGGATTGACCGGGGGCTGCTCCTGGCGTTGCGCGCGGCGCTGGAGGAGGCGCGGGACGTCCTGCAGACGCCCGAGCCCGTAAGCCTGTCCCACGTGCTGGGCTTTCCTGATGTGCTGCAGGTGGAGGAGCCGCCGGCCGATCTGGACGGCTGGTGGGCCGTCGTGCGCCCGGCCCTGGCGGAAGCGCTGGCGGGCGTAGCGTCCATGCGCGCTCGCGAGGGACAGGCCTTGGCGGCCGACATCGCCGCCCGCATCGAGCAGCTGCGCACCCTGGCGCAGCAGGTGCAAGCCCGCGCCCCCGTGGTGGTGCGGGAAGTCGCGGCTCGCCTGGCTCAGCGCTTGGCGGAGCTGGTCCCCCAGGGGGTGGATCCGCAGCGGTTGGCCCAGGAGGTCGCCCTCATCGCCGACCGCAGCGACGTCAGCGAGGAGCTGGCCCGCGTCATGAGCCACCTCACACAGTTGCAAGCGCTGGTCGATGCATCCGGTCCGGCCGGCCGCAAGATGGATTTCCTCGTGCAAGAGCTGAATCGTGAATGGAATACGATCGGCTCCAAGTCCGGCGACGCCCAGATTTCCCAATGGGTGGTCGAGGCGAAAGCCGAGTTGGAAAAGATCCGCGAACAGGTGCAGAATATCGAGTGACGGGAGGTGGCGGGGGGTGACTCTGCCCAAGTTAACCCCGGAGGAGAAGCGGAAGGCGTTGGCCAAAGCCCAGGAGATGCGCAGCAAGCGGGCGCGGCTTCGCCAGGATCTGAAGCGGGGCGCCCTCAGCCTGCGGGACGTGCTGGAGCGCTCCGACGACGAGGTGGTCCAGAAGATGCGGGTGGCCTACCTGTTGCAGTCCCTGCCGCAGGTGGGCAAGGTGACCACCGACCGCGTCATGAAGGACATCGGCATCCACGCGAACCGTCGAGTCCAGGGCCTTGGCCCTCGCCAGCGCGAGGCGCTGTTGGAGCGGTTCGGCGGGTGAAGCCGGCCGGGCATCGGCGTGCAGCGGGGCGGACAGTGCGCTAAGACCGGGTAGGGGAGAGTTCAGTGGACAGCAGGCTGATCAACATCGGATTCGGCAACGTAGTCGCCGCCAACCGCATTGTGGCCATCGTCAGCCCCGAATCGGCGCCCATCAAGCGCCTTGTTCAGGAAGCCCGGGACAAGGGCACGCTCATCGACGCCACCTACGGGCGGCGCACCCGGGCGGTCATCATCACCGA
>DATCKT010000244.1:0-18175 GCA_036562195.1 Limnochordales bacterium | reverse complement strand
TGCCCCGGCAGCGCATGCCGTCGTACATGGACACCTTGCACTTGGACAAAAGCCGCTCGGACGCCAGGGTCACTTCCCGGTCCATGTCGACGATGGTGATGTCCGCGTCCGCCCCGGGTTGCACGGTTCCCTTGCGCGGGTACAGGCCCCAGATCCGGGCCGGGTTCTCCGCGAGGAGCGCGGCCACCTGGCTCAACGTCAGCCGCCCCGCATGGACGTGGTTGAGCATGACGGTGACCATCTCCTGGATGGTGGAACCGCCCGCCGGCGCCGTCCACAGGTCGCCCACCTTTTCCTCGACGGCGTGGGGGGCGTGGTCGGAGCCCAGCGCCTGCAGCTCGCCCCGGGCGATGGCCTGCCACAGCCGCTCCTGGTGGCGGCGCTCCCGGATGGGCGGGTACACCTTCATCTGGATGCCGAGGCGCGCGTAGTCCTCATCGGTGAGCGTGAGGTAGTGGGGGCACGTTTCAGCCGTGACGGCCTGGCCCCTGGCCCGGGCCGCGGCGATCTCCTCCACGGCTTCGGCGGCGGTGACATGCAGGACGTGCAGGTGCACGCCGGCGGCCGCCGCGAGCTGGATGCCCGAACGGGTAGTGTGGGCTTCGGTAAAGGGCGGCCGCGAGCGCAGGAAGGAGGCGTAGTCCTTTCCGCCGGCCGCGATTTCCGCCCGGGCCAGGCGACTGATGACGGCGCTGTTCTCGGCGTGGATGGCCACCGGTTTCCCCGTGCGGGCGATGGTGCAGAAGGCCTCGAAGATCGCGCCCTCGTCGGGCGGCAAGATGACGTCGTCACCGGGCTGGAAGTTGTACACCAGCGCGAAGGTGCGGGGGTTCAGGGCGTAGCCCCAGAACAGCTTGAAGCCGACGACGCCTTCTTGGGCCAATGCCGGCAAGTCGGCCCGGTTCAAGTCGCCCAGCACCATGCCCCACAGGGCGAAGTCCACGAAGGCCTGGGCCCCCAGGTGCTCAGCCCGGGCCCGGAAGGAGGCCACGTCCCGCACGGGCGGCACCGAGTTGGGCATCTCGATGATGGTGGTGATGCCGCCGGCCGCCGCCGAGCGGCTGGAGTGGGCGAAGTCTTCCTTGTGGGTCAGTCCCGGGTCGCGGCTGTGCACGTGTTCGTCGATGAACCCGGGGAAGACGTACTTGCCGCTGGCGTCGTACTCTTCAAAAGCCTGCTGGCCCCGCAGGTCGCCCACCGCGGCGATGCGGCCCTGGTGCACGGCCACATCGGCCCGGTAGACGTCCCGGGAGTCCACCACCTGTCCGTTGCGGATGATGAGATCGTAGCGCACGGTGAAACCCCCTGCGTTTGCATTTCAGTTGTGGTTCCCTATACCGCCGGGAAACGCGCCATGTCCTCCAGTTGGTCGACGGCCAGCGCCTGCTGCCACAGCTTCTCCGCCGCCTGGGACGGCAAAACGGCCCCAACCAGCGCCAGGAACTTGGCCCGCAGGCTGTCCACCCCCGGCGGGACCGCGTAGCTGCCGAAGGGGTTGTCGCAGCGGCCATGCAGCACGCGGCCGTCCCGCAGCTCGATGGTGACTTCGGCCGGGGCCTCCTTGGGCCAGCGGGTGGTGAGGGCCGGGTCGCCGGTGACCTCCACCCGGTCTTGCAGCGCCCGCACCACCGGGTCTTGGGCCTGTGCCGTCGTGAAGCTGGCCGGCGCCGACTGTCCCGTGACCAGATACGCCGCGACCGCGTAAGGAATGGAGAACTTGGCCGACAGCTGGTTAGGCTGCGCCGGCCCGGCGAGGCGAGCGAAGCGCTCCAACACCCGCACCCGCACCCGCACCACCTCGGCGGGTGCCGGCCGCGGCGGGGTGGACCAGGGCGGGTAGACGCCCTCCTGCCGCGTCGCGCCCAAGGCCTGCGCGAGCGCGTCCAGCACCGGGTGGGTAAGGGCGCAGGCGGCGTGGAACTTGAAGTAATTCTCCATAATGCCGAAGCGCTGGCCCAAGCGGTCCGTCAGGGCGGCTGGGTCAAACCCCTCGCCCAGGATGTTCCCAAAAGTTTCGGCCAGCGCGGCCGGATCGCCCGTGAAACCGGCCTCCACCAGCAGCCGCACGCTCATGGCCACCTGCGCGGTGGTGCCGGCGTAGGCGTTGCGCACGGTAGCGCCCACCAGGCACGGCCGCCACGAGGTGGCGGTGGCGAGGCTGGCCGCGGCCGTGATGCCGTGCACCAGTTGCTCGGTGTCCCAGCCCGCCAGCTTGCCCACGGCGGCCACCGCGGCGGGGTGGCCGAAGTTGCCGTGGGGATGCACTGCCCAGCGCAGGCGCGTCGCCCACTGCAGGCGGGCTTGCACTTCGTAGCCCGCCACAAGGGCGGTGAGGAGCTCGCGGCCGGAGGCCCGCTGCGCCTGGGCGAAGGCCAGCGTGACGGGCAGCACGTGCAGCGCGGGATGGCCCGTGGGACGGCTGCCCTCGTCCAGCTCGAGGAAGGAGATGGCGGCGGCGTTGGCCCAGGCGGCCGAGGCGGGGTCGGTGGCGGGGAAGCCCTCCTTGAGCAGGCGCGCGCCGCCACCCGCGGGCAGGCGAGGGTACAGCGCCTGCATCTCGGGTTCGATGGAGCCCCGCAGCGCCACGCCCACCGTGTCCGCGAACACCCAGCGGGCCCGCTCCCGGACCGCTTCCGGCAAATCCTCATAGCGGAGGCCGGCCACAAAGGCCGCCAGCTCCCGCGTCGCGCGCGCCGCGTGCTCCAGGTCGACGGCCGCCTGACCCATGGGCCGGCCCGTCGTCTGGGCGGTGCCGTGGCCCGTCTGGCGGCCTGTCGTCGGATCCGCCGTTTGGCCCAGCGTCTGGCCTGTCGTCTGGCCTACCGTGTGGTCCACCCTTATCCCTCCTCGGGCCGGCCGTGGGCGTCCCGCCGCGGCGCATGGTCGTCCAGCGGCTGCCCGTTGGCGTCCAGGAGGGCTTGCAGCCGGGCGGGGTCCCGGGTGATGCCCAGGGCCAGCATGAGCAGGATCCGTGTCTTGGGCCCGCTCAGCGACGACAGCAGGCACCCCTGGTCCACCAGGGCCTTGGCCGACGCCCGGGTGCCGTACATGGGAAACGTGCGGCCGAAGGGCGAGCGGGAGCAGACCGCGACGACCACGCCCCGGCGCACCGCGTCGCCCAGCGCCTGCGCCACGCGCTCATTGACGTTGCCCAGGCCCGAGCCTTCCACGACGATGGCGGCGGCACCGGCGTCCACCGACGCCCGCACGTAGCGGTCGTCCATGCCGACCACATACTTGATCAGGTCCACGTCGAAGACGGGCGTTTCCGTGTAAAGAGGCGTGCGGATGGCCGGCCGCCGGGCCACGTGGATCCGGTCGGGGTAGACGAAGCCCAAAGGCCCGAATTCGCCCGAATGGAACGTGTCCACGTTGGTGGTGTGGGACTTGAACACGTCCCGGGCGGGGTGGATGAGGCTGTTCATGACGACCAGGGTGCCCAGCCCCCGGGCCTCCCGGGAAATGGCCACGCGCACCGCGCACCACAGGTTGTAGGGGCCGTCGGAGAACGGATCCGAACCGCCCCGCATGGCCCCAGTGAACACCACCGGCCGCGGGTCGTCCACCATCAGGTCCGTCATAAAGCTGGTCTCTTCCATGGCACCCGTGCCGTGGGTGACGACGACGCCGGCGAGCTCCGGATCTTCCGCCAGCGCGGCGCGGACCCGCCGGGCGATGCCGTAGACCTGCTCCATGGACAGCTGGCTGCTCAAGACCCGGCTGAAGTTCTCCACCCGAAACTCGGCCAGGTCGGCCAGCCCGGGCACGGACTGCACCAAATCCTCGCCGCTTTTGGACGGCACAAAATAGCCCTCGCCGGCGGCCTTGCTGGTGGAGATGGTGCCGCCGGCGGCCAGAACCAGCACTTTCGGCTTGCTCATGCTGCTCCCGCCTTGCGCCGGGCGAGGGGCCCGGCCGGATGGTTTCTCCAAAACGGATGACGCCTGGTTCGACGTGCCCCTAAGCGGTGGACGCCTCGCCGCATCCTTACTCTTCCGGCCAAGCGTCCATGGGCACTTGCGTCGCGAACTTGCCGCCGTCCACGGCCCAGGTGGCGCCCGTGACGTAGCTTGCGGCATCGGAAGCCAAGAAGGCGATGACCGCCGCTACTTCCTCGGGATCGCCGAAGCGGCGCAGGGAGATCTGCCGGAGCAGCTCCGCTCCCCGGCGCTCCCGGGCCGCGGTGTTCATATCGGTCGCGATCATGCCTGGGGCGACGGCGTTGACCCGGATGCCGTAGGGCGCCTCTTCCGAAGCCACCACCTTCGCCAGGACGGAGATGGCGGCCTTGGTGGCGGCGTAGACACCCCCGCCCACGTTGGGCAGCGTCGCCACGACGGAGGACAGGAGGATGATGACCCCCGACCGCTGCGCCCGCAGGACGGGCAGAGCCGCCCGGATGGTGTTGTAGGTGCCGGTCAGGTTGGTGTCGATGGCCGCCTGCCACACGTCGGGCGGCATGTCGTAGATTTTTCCCTGGGGGTAGATCCCAGCGTTGGCCACCACCACGTCCAGGCGGCCCCAGCGTTGGACGATGGCCTCGACGCTTTGCCGCATCGCGTCCGCGTCGCGCACATCGCCCTGGCAGAGCAGAGCGTCGCGACCCAGGGCCTGCACCTGGGCCGCGACGTCTTCCGCTTGATCTCGGCTCGCGTAGAAACCGACGGCGATGTCGGCACCGGCCCGGGCCAGCGCCAGGGCGGTGGCCCGCCCGATGCCCCGGTCGGCGCCCGTGATCCATGCGACTTTACGACCTACGGTTGCGATGGCGCCTCAATCCCTTCCGACGGCGCCCCCGCGGCCGGTTTCGGCGCGGAGACTCTTACGCGTTCCACGGCGGCTTGGGCCAGACCACCGGCCTCGTCGCGTACTGCTCCGGCGCGATGGGGTGCCACACGCCGTCCTTGAGCTGCCAGACCACGGACTGGGCCTTGGCGTTGTCGCCCTTCTCGTCGAACTTGACGCCCGTCAGGTGCAGGAGGTACCGGTCGCCCGTGTTCATGTCCACCTGGGCCATGGCGTCGCGGATGTCGCGCGGGTTCAAGGACCGGGCGTTCTCCAGCGCCTCGGCGATGACCGCGCAGGCCGTGAAGCCCTGGGCGGAGTTGGAGTCGATGGTGACCCCGTAACGGGCCCGGTAGATCTCGTTGGCCTCCCGCACGGCCGGCACGTTGACGTGCACCGAGAACCCGTCGGTGCCCGTGATGTAGTCGGAGTCGGCGCCCAGCGCCTCCACGAAGGAGACCTCGACCGCCCCGCCCACGGCGAAGCCGATGGCCATCGGGTTGTACTGCAGCTCCTTCGCGGTGCGCACGATGAGCACGCAGTCGGCCGGCTTGTTGTGGCCCACCAGGATGTCGACACCGGCGGCCCGGTACTGGCTGATGTAGGGCGTGAAGTTGATGTTGGACGCGGTCGCGTCGTAGGTGTGCACCGCGAAGACCTGGAAACCGGCCGCCCGGGCGGCTTCCTCAAAGAACTGGGCCGCGGACGAGCCGACCACGGAGTTCTCGCACAGGATGGCCACGGAGCGCGGCATGATGCCCGTCCGCTCGCCCACCTGCTTGTAGAAGTTGATCAGGTCGTAGGCGTAGTTGCGGACGATGGGCGAGGTGCGGAACGTGTAGCGGAAGCCGCGCCCGGTGATGAGCGGGTCGATGTCCGACGGGGTCACAAAGGGCACCTGGCGCCGCTCGGTGATCTGGGTGGCCACCAGCGTCGCCGCGCTCTGGTTGGTTCCAGCGATGACCACCGCGCCGTCGGCAATGGCCTTTTCGGTCTGCTGCCCGGCCACTTCCGGACGGGACTGCGTGTCGTACAGCCGCAACTCCAGCGGCGCGCCGCCCTTGCTGCGGATGCCGCCGGCCTGGTTGACCAGGTCAACGGCCACCTGGAACCCTTGCGCCGTGCGCTGCCCCCAGTTGGCCGACGGGCCGGTGAGCGCGGTGACCAGGGCGATGGGGATGGGCCGTGCCTGCGCCCGCACCACCCGGACCAGCGGGCCCGCCATGCCCGCAAGCCCCAGGGCGCTGGCGCCTACCGCCGCCTGGCGCAGGAACTCGCGTCGATCGTACCTGTTCGTGAACCCTTCCTTTCGTTCCACGATGGTCCTCCTTTCCCGTCTGGGATGTTATGTAGAACCCGGCCGCCCCTACATCCCCAAGTACGCCTTGCGGGTGTGGGGGTTGGCCAGCAGTTCCTCCGCCTGGCCGTGGAGCGCGATGCGCCCGTTCTCCAGCACGTAGCCGCGATCCGAAATCTTCAAGGCTTGGTGCAGGTTCTGCTCCACGAGCAAGATCGTAAGCCCTTCGGCCCGCAGCTGCTGGATGATCTGGAACATGTTCTGCACGATCAGGGGCGCGAGGCCCAGCGAAGGCTCATCCAGCATCAGCAGCCGGGGACGGGACATAAGCGCCCGCCCGATGGCCACCATCTGCTGCTCGCCGCCGGACAGCGTCCCCGCCAGCTGGTTTTGGCGCTCCTCAAGGCGCGGGAACAGGTGAAACACCCACTCCAGCATCTCCCGCCGGTGCGGTTTCGCCCGGGAGATGAAGCTGCCCAGCTCCAGGTTCTCCCGCACCGTCATGCGGGGGAACAGGCGCCGGCCTTCCGGCACCATGGCGATGCCGCGCTGCACGATCTCGCTGGGGGTGCGGCCCGCGATGGGCTCGCCCTCAAAGATGATGCGGCCTGAGCGCGGGCGCAGGATGCCCGACAGGCAGCGCAAGGTGGTCGTCTTGCCCGCGCCGTTGGCGCCCAAGAGGCAGACGATCTGGCCCTGGCCTACGTCGAAGCTGACCGACTGCAGCACTTGAATATTCCCGTAACCGGCCACCAGGTTTTCAACCGAGAGCAACGGCGCCGGCCTCCCCCAAGTAAGCTTCGATGACGGCGGGATTGGTGGTGACCTCCCGCGGGGTGCCTTCGGCGATCTTCACCCCGTGGTCGATGACGACTACCCGCTGGGCCAGGGTCATGACCGCGGGCAACACGTGCTCGATCATGAGGATGGTGACGCCCCGCCGGTAAACGCTCCGGATCATGTCGACCACGACGGGCACTTCCGCGGGCGTGAGCCCCGCGACCACCTCATCCAGCAAGAGGAGCTTGGGGCGGGTGGCCAGCGCGCGGGCCACCTCCAGCCGCTTGAGCTGGACGATATTCAGGTCCTGGGCCAACGCGTGGGCCAGGGGAGCGAGCCCCATCTGCTCCAGCACTTCCATGGCCACCTCCCGCGCCCGGGCCTGCGAGTGCGCATGGTGCAGCGCACCCACCATGACCGACTCCAGCACCGTCAAGCGGGCGAAGGGCTTGGTGATCTGGAAGGTGCGCCCAAGACCCAGGCGGCAACGCTGGTAGGGCGGCAGCCCCTTTAAGTCCCGCCCTTGCCAGCGGATGGTGCCCGAGGTGGGCGTTTCGAAACCGGTGATAAGGTTGAACACCGTTGTCTTGCCGGCACCGTTGGGCCCGATCAGGCCGACGATCTCGCCTTCGTGCACTTCAAAGGAAAGGTCGTTGACGGCCACCAGCCCGCCGAAGGCTTTGGTCACCCGCTCAACCTGCAACAGTGCCATCGGGGCGCACCTCCTTCGCCGTGGCTTCCGCCGCTGCCGCCGCTCCGGCCGCTCCAGCTGCGGCCCTGGCTGTGGCCTGCGCCGCAGCCTTGGCCGCCGCCTGCGCCCCGATGCGGCGCCGCCGGTTCAATTCCCAGGTGCCCAGCAGCCCGTCGGGCAGGCGGACCATGATCACGACCAGCACCAGCCCGTACATGACCCGGGCGATGGCCACCATGGACGAGCCCGTGAACAAGGTGCGGAAGGCGGCGTCGACGCCGGAGACCAGCAAGGAGCCGAGGATGGGCCCCAGCTGCGTGGAGGGGCCGCCAATGATGGAGCCCAGCATCATGTGGAGCGTCGGCTCAAACGAGAACACGATGTCGGGGTGGATGTAGAGCATGTACTGGGCGTAGAAGGTGCCGCCCAGGGCCGACAGGGCCGCCGACAGCGTCACGAAGAACAGCGACACGCCCTTGACGTTGATGCCCGCCGCCTCGGCCGCGTCCTCGTTCTCCCGGATGGCGAAAGCTTCCAGGCCGATACGGGTCTTCCACAGGAGGCGGTTGAGCAAGTACACGCCCAGCACCATCGCGAGGGCGACGTAGTAATAGGAAGTTTCGCTGGCAAAGACGAAGTTGGCCGGGTCCGGCAGCGGGGAAACCAAAAGCCCCATGGGACCGCCGACCCAGTTCCAGGAGTTGAACAAGGCCCGCAAGAGCTCCGCCGCCGCCATCGTGGTGAGGGCGAAGTACACGCCCCGCACCTTGTAGCGCAGCGTCACCGCACCCAAAAGCAACCCCGCGAGACCCGCCACCACGGCGCCGACCCACATGCCGATCCAGGGGGTGACGCCGAACTTGGACGCCAGCATCACGGTGGTATAGGCCCCCAGGCCGTAGAACGCGCCGTGCCCCAGCGAGGTGCGGCCCAGATACCCAAAGGTGAAGTTCCAGGCCGACGCCAGGTACGCCCAGAGCAGGGCCGTGATGGCGATGGACGACAGGGTGTAGCCGGCGAAGTGCGGGAACGCCACCGCCGCAGCCAATACTGCCACAACAAGAATCCGCTTGACGGTCATGCCGGCCTCACCCCCTCGCACCGCCAAATAGTCCCGCCGGGCGGAACAACAGCACCATCAACAGCACCCCAAACACAAGTCCATTCACCAGGGAGCCGGGCAGGAAGAGGCTGCCGAAGGCCTCCACCAGCCCCAGCAGGATCCCGCCCGCCAGCGCCCCGGGCACGTTGCCCACACCGCCCACGACGACCACCACGAACGACTTGGTGAGGAAGTCGACGCCGACGAAGGGGCTGATTAAGGTAAAGGGAATGATGACCGCGCCCGCCACGCCCGCGGCGCCCAGCCCGATGGCGAACGCGATGGCATAGATCCGGTGCATGGGAATGCCCACTACCTGGGCGCCCACCACGTCGTCGGCCACGGCCCGAATGGCCCGCCCGAAGTCGGTGCGGTGGAGGAAGTAGTAGAGGCCGGCGAACATGAGCAGGGCGATGCCGGCCGCGTAGGAGCGGGCCACGCTGATGAAGGCGCCCCGGAACGGGATCATGGCCGAGGTGTAGCTGGTGACCACCGACTGCAGGTCGCCGCCGAAGATGGCCAGAACCACGTTTTCAATGACGATCGCGACGCCCAAAGTGGCCAACAGCGTCGTGGAATGCCCCGCGTGGGAGATGGAGCGCAGCACCAGCCGGTACACGACAACGCCCACGGCAAAGGCCAGCGCGAAGATGAGCGGCGCGCCGAGGATGGGGTCCAGCGACACGCTGCGAAACAGGACGAAAGAGACGTACATCATGGCCATCATACCGGCGCCATGGGCGAAGTTGACGATGTCCATCACCCCGAACACCAGCGAGAACCCGACGGCCATGAGCGCGTACATGATGCCGACCTGCAGGCCGCTGATCAGTTGTTGAATGATCACGCTTTCGTGAAACACGACATCGCCCCGCTACGGCCACGTTATTGAGCACAGTTATGACTGCGCCAGCGTTCCGACCACGCCGGCGTTCCGGCTATCCAGCGTCCCGGCTGCGGCAGCGTCCCGCCTGCGGCACCGTCCCGGGTGCGGCAGCGTCCCGGCTGCGGCAGCGTCTCAGTTGGTGCAGCGCCTAGGTAAACGCGGCACCTACGCTCAGGCGGTGCCCAGGCTGAGGCGACGCCCGGGTTAAGGCAGCGCCGCGGCCACCGCCTTGATGGAGGCGTCCACCGGCGGCCGGGCCAGGAACCGCCCGAAACCGGGGGAAACTTTCAGTTCCCCGTTCTCCAGCACCACCTGGCCGCGGACGAGGGTCAGCACCGGCCACCCTTTGACCGTGCGTCCCTCATACAGCGTGTAGCCGGCGTTGCAGTGCTGCATTTCGGCCCGGATGGTGACGGATTTGTCCGGGTCCCACACCACCAGGTCCGCGTCGGACCCCGGCCGGATGGCGCCCTTCTTGGGGTAGAGGCCGAACACGCGGGCCGGATTCTCCGCCATGTGCCGCACCAGCTTGCTCAGGTCGCTCCCCCGGCGGATGAGAGCGTCGGCCATGACCGGCGCCATCGTCTCCGCGGCCGGCGCGCCGTACCAGCAGTCAAAGATGTTCTTGTAGCCGCCCCGCTTGGTCTCGGCCGTGTGGGAGGAGTGGTCGCTGCCGATGGTGTCGATGCGGCCGGCCAGCAGCCGCTCCCACAGGCCTTCGGTTTCCACGGGCGTGCGCAGGGGCGGCGACACCTTGGCCAGCGGCCCGAAGGTGTAGAGCAGATCGTTGGTGAGCTCCAGGTACTGCGGACACGTCTCCGCGAAGGCCACCTGCCCTTGCGCCCGGGCTTCCATGACCATGTCGACGGCCCGCGGCGTGCTGAGGTGGAGGAAGTACAGCGGGCAGCCGGTGAGCTTGCCCATGTGCAGGGCCTTTTGCACCGCCGCATACTCCACCTCCGGCGGGTGGGTGGGCAGGAAGTCGCCGGGCGCCACCCGGCCATGGGCCACCTGCCGGGCGATGAGGCGGTCGATGACCTCGCCGTCCTCCGCATGCAACAGCAGGATGCCCCCGGCCTTGGCAATGGCCTCCATGGCCGCCAGCAAATGCCCATCCGAGGCCATCCTGCCGATGGATTTGTACGCCATGAAAATCTTGAAGCTGGGCACGCCCCGCTCGATGGCCGCCGGGATGTCGTCCAGCGCGCCGGGCAGCTCGGGCAGGTGCACGTGAAACCCGAAGTCCACCACGGCTTCCCGCTGGCCCAAGTCCCGGAACTCGTCAATGACTTCCAGCGGCCGCTTGCGCACCTGGGCGCCGGGGATAAGCATGGCCAGCACCGTGGTGATCCCGCCGTAGGCCGCCGACTGCAGAGCGACGCGGAACGGATCCACGTGGTGGCTGTAGCACTGGAAGTGGAGGTGGACGTCGAGCAGCCCAGGCAGGACGTACTTGCCGGCGGCGTCGATGACCCGCCGAGCGGCCGCCGTCTCCGGGATGAAGCCCACCACCTGGATGGTTCCGGCGGTGATGCCGATGTCCGCCCGGTAGACGCCGGCACCTGTGACGACATGGCCGTTACGAACGATGGTGTCGAACTGCACGTGGCGGCCTCCCCCGACCCATCAATTCACCGCTTACGACGCGCGTCTGTATTTGGCTGGATACACCCTCGGTTAATTCGTGAAACGAAATGGAACTCCTCTCACGAAATTGATGGAAAGGAGGGCTCGGGCGCGTGTCACGGACGTTTCCCACTACTTGCGAGCGCATTCGACGGCATCGCGGCAACCAACGGCCCCAGCGCTCCCAACGTGGTGGACGCTGCCGACGGCGTGGGTGCTCATCGGCACCATGGATTCCCTAGCCGGCTCCGGGCCGTTACACGAGCGGCGGCCCGCCGCGCGAGCAGGACGTCTCGATGAATTGGTCCACCAGCTCTTCGGCGGCCAGGCTCGGGGACGTCTGGCCCCGGGCCAGGCGCCGCATCAGGTCATCCCAACTGGGCGGCCGGTTGCGCAGATACGCGTGGAACCGGGCCCGCAGCTCGCTTTCGGCCATGAGGCTCAGCTGGGCATACATGCGGTCCCGCCGCACCGCTGCCAAGCCGCCCGCTTGTTCGATGGCGGCGTAATGGGACTCGATGGCCTCCCATAGCGCGGCGATCCCTTCGTTGGTCGTGCTGATGACGGGAAGCACCGGGGGCCGCCAATCCTGGGAAGGGCGCAGGTTGAGGGCTTGCTTCAGCTGGGAGGCGGTCACGTCGGCGCCGGGCAGGTCGGCCTTATTGACGGCAAAAACGTGGGCCACTTCCATGATGCCCGACTTGATAGCCTGAATCGCGTCGCCGCCCCCCGGCGTGACCACCAGCACCACCGTGTCGGCGAAATGCCGGATCGCCAGTTCCGTCTGGCCGACGCCGGTGGTTTCCACGATGAGCACGTCGAAACCGGCACCCGCCAGCACCTGGAGCACTTCCCAGGTGGCCCGCGCGAGCCCCCCGGGATTGCCCCGCGACGACATGCTGCGGATGTACACGCCGTCGTCTTCGGTGTGCTGCAGCATGCGGATGCGGTCGCCCAACACCGCGCCGCCCGTCAAGGGGCTGTCGGGATCGACCGCGACGATCCCTACGCGCCGCCCCCGTTGCCGCAGCACCGTGGTCAGGGCGCCGATGAGCGAACTCTTGCCCGCGCCCGGCGGGCCGGTGATGCCGACGATGTAGGGCAACTCGGTGGCCGGCGGCAGCGCCTGCAGCAGGGCGGTGCGCCGCGGATCATAGTTTTCAACATAGGTGATTGCCCGGGCCAGGGCGCGGCGGGAGCCTTGCCGCAAGGCGGCCACAAGGGCTGCTATTTCCGACGCGCTGTCCTGGGGGGACGGCGTTGCCACCATCGAGACCCTTCCTCTCTTCAGTGCCGCGCCGGGCTGCGGTGGCGCGGGGCTGTGGTTGCCCGTTGACGTTGGCGAGTGTTTCACTATATGATATGATTGTACCATAACAAGGACCATTTGCCAAAACCTAACGTCGCCGGGGGAACGCACCGTGTCCACAACACCCGTGTACATCTGCGGTGTCGGGATGCACCGGTTCGGCCGGTTTCCGGAGATGAGCCTGAAGCAGCTGGCGGCCCACGCCGCCTTGGAGGCGCTGGCCGACGCGGGCATCGGCATCGGCGACGTGCAGGCCGTCTTCGCCGCCAACGCCTACGCGGGGCTGTTGACCGGGCAGGAATCCATCCGCGGGGAAACGTGGATGCGGCCGCTGGGGGTGGGCGGGGCCCCGGTGTTCAACGTGGAGAACGCCTGCGCCAGCGGTTCGACAGCGGTGCACCTGGCCACCTTGGCGGTGCGGTCGGGCGCGTACGACACGGTGCTCGTGGTGGGCGCCGAGAAGATGTACGTGCAGGACACCCACCGGACCCTCAAGGCCCTTGAGTCCTCCACGGACTTGGAAACGCTGGGCGGCATGGGCATCCAGTTCATGGCCATCGACGCTTTGCGGGTGCGGGAGTTCGCCGACGAGGAAGGGCTCACCGAACGGGATCTGGCCTGGACGGCGGTCAAGGCCCACGAAAACGGCGCCCACAACCCCATGGCCCAGTACCAGCGCCCGGTCACCTACGAGGAAGTGCTGGGCTCCCGCATGATTGCCGAACCCATCCGCCTGCTCATGTGCAGCGCCATTTCCGACGGGGCCGCGGCGGTGGTCATCTCCAGCCGGCCCCGGAATCCCGCCCGAGCGGTGCGCATCGTCGCCTCGCAGGCCATGTCCTCGCCGTTCCGGGACGTCGCGGCCACTGGGCTTGTCCGGGCCACGGCGCGGCGCGCTTACGAAGAAGCCGGCGTAGGGCCGGAGGATCTGGAGATCGTCGAGCTCCACGACGCGGTGTCGCCGGCCGAGCTCATCTACTACCGGGAGCTGGGCCTCTGCCCGCCTGGGGAGGTGGCGGCGTTGGCCCGCTCGGGCAAGACAGAGCGCCACGGTGCGCTGCCGGTCAATCCCAGCGGCGGCCTCAACTCCCGGGGCCATCCGGTGGGGGCCACAGGGGTGGCGCAGCTGTGCGAGCTGGTATGGCAGATGCGCGGCGAAGCGGGCGCCCGCCAGGTGCGGCACGTGCCCCGGGTGGGCTTGGCCCACAACAACGGCGGGTGGATGGGCGAGGACCCGGCAGTGTGCATCTGCCATATCTTGCAGCGCTGACGCGGGAAGCGCTGGACACGGGAAGGGTTGGGGGCGTGCGATACGTAGCGGCGGGGCAGTCGCCCACGGGAAAAGCGGGTCTGGTGGGCTACCGGTGCCGGGACTGCGGCCGGCAGACGCTGGAGCAGACGCGCCTTTGCCCGCGCTGCCGCAGCGGCGCCATCGACGAGGTGGTGCTGGGGGAGCGGGGGGTGCTGGTGCAGGCGACCACGGTCCATCAGTCGACGGCGGAGTTTGAAGCGCCCTACATCATCGGCCTCGTGCGCACCGCCGAAGGCCTGCGCCTGTTCGCACCCATCGGCGCCGACCCCCGAGAGGGAGTGGCCCCGGGAACCCCGCTGGAGCTGGTGGTGCGCGGCGACGGCAGCCGGCCGCCGGCGCTGTATGTTCCGGTACAAGGAGAGACCCGAGCATGAACGTCGCGGATCAGCTATACCGCGCGGCGAGGCTTTATCCCGACTACCTCGCCTTCGTCCAAGACGACAAACAGCGCACCTTCCGCACCATGGACGAGCGCACCAACCGGCTGGCCAACGCGCTGCGCGCGGCCGGGCTGTCGCCGGGGGCGCGGGTCGCCATCCTGCTGGAGAACTCCATCGATTTTGTGGAAGCGGACTTTGGCATCGCCAAGTCGGGCTACGTGCGGGTGGCCCTCAATCCCCGCTCCACGGCCCGGGATGTGGCCTACATCCTCGCCGACGCGGAAGCGGAGCTGTTCATCGTCGGGTCGCATTACGATGAGCTGCTGCGGCAGGTGCCGGCGGACGAGCTGGCCCGGGTGCGCATCTGGCGGGTGGACCAGGGCGACGGGCCGCCGGTGGGTTTCCAGGCCGAGGACTACGAGACCGTCGTGGGCGCGGCCTCCGCGGCGCCCGTGGAGTGCGACGCGACGCCCGACAGCCTGCATTCCATTTTCTACACGTCCGGCACCACCGGCAAGCCCAAAGGGGTCATGCTGACCCACAGCGCGGTGCTGCACGTGACGTACAACTTGCTGCTGGAGTACGGTCCGGTGCGCCCCGGCCACAAGATCCTGCTGATGCAGCCCTTGAGCCATGGCGGCGGCTTCTTCCTTTTGCCTTGGTACATCAGCGGCGGCTGCTCCGTTATCATGAAGCAGTTCGAACCCCGCCGGGTGCTGGAGCTGGCCCGCGATTGGCGGATTGAAACTATCAAGCTGGTGCCCACCATGCTGCAGCGCATCCTGCGCTTGCCCGACGTGCGGGAGTTCCAACTGCCCAACTTGTACCAGATCATCTACGGGGCGAGCCCCATGCCGCCCGAGCAACTGCGGGAGGCCATCTCCATCTTCGGTCCCAAGAAGTTCGCCCAGCTGTACGGCCAGGCGGAGGCGCCCATGACCATCACGGTGCTGCCGCTGGAAGACCACGTGCTGGATGGGCCGCATCCGGAGCGGTTGGCGTCCGCCGGCCGCCCGTGGCGCAACGTGGAAGTGCGGGTCGTGGACGACGCGGGCCACCCGCTGCCGCCCCGCCAGGTGGGCGAGGTAGTGGTGCGGGGCCCGCACATGATGAAGGGCTACTGGAAGAACCCCGAGCTGACCGCGGCCACCATCCGCAACGGCTGGCTGCACACCCGGGACATGGGCTACATGGACGAGCACGGCTACGTCTACCTCATCGGCCGCAAGGACGAGATGATCAACAGCGGCGGCCACATGATCGCGCCGGCGGAAGTCGAAAATGTCCTCTACGAATTCCCGGATGTGGCGGAAGCCGCAGTCATCGGCGCGCCGGATCCCGAGTGGGGCCAGGCGGTGACGGCGTTTGTCGTGCTCAAGCCCGGGTCCCGTGCCACGGCGGACGACATCATCGCCTTTTCCCGGGAGAAGCTGGGGTTCAAGCGGCCCAAGCGGGTGTTTTTGCTTCCGGAGCTGCCCAAGACGCCCAACGGCAAAATCAACAAGACGGCGCTGGCTGAGCAGCTGCGGTGAAACCGCCCGGAAGGAGAAGCGGTGTGAGCAGCATTCCCAAAGTGCAGGTCATCGACCGGGCCGTGAGCCTGTTGGAGGCCCTGCGCACCGGGCCGAAAACCTTGGCTGAGCTGACCCGCCTGACGGGTTTGCACAAGGGGACGGTGTACCGCATCCTGTCCAGCTTACAGCAGGCGAACCTGGTGGCCAAAAACCCGCTCAACAACGAGTATTCGCTGGGCATGGGCCTCGTCAGCCTGGCGGACGCGGCCATCCAGCACGGCGGGTTCCTGCAGCCGGTGCTGGACGGTCCCACGGAGCGGCTGTGGCGGGAGACGCTGGAGACGGTGACCGTGCACGCGGCCGTCGGCAACGAGCGCGTTTGCGTGTATGAGCGGGTCAGTCCCCACGCGCTGCGCTACTCGGCGGGCCTCGGGGTACGGGTACCTTTGAACAGCGGCTCGGCCGGCAAAGTGCTGCTGGCCTTCTTGCCCGATGAGGAGCGGGCCAGGCGGCTGCGGGCGCTGCCCATGGTGAAAGTCACGGAGCGGACGCTGACCGATCGCGAGGAGCTGGAACGGGTGCTGGCCGAGGTGCGGCAGCAAGGCTACGCGCTGAGTTTCGGCGAACGGGCCGCGGGCGCAGCGGCGGTATCGGTGCCGGTGCGGCTGGCCAGCGGCGGGCGGGTGGACTGCATCGCCCTGAGCGTGCTGGGACCGGACAGCCGGCTAACCCGAGACGTCCTGGTGGGGTTGGTGCCCCGGCTGCAGGAGGCGGCCCGGGAGATCGAATCGGCCTGGCAGGCGTACGCAGGCGAGCAAGCCGTAAGGGGAGGGGGAGCGTCATGGCCGTCCGGGAGCTGACAAGCCAGCTCCAGAGGGCGCTGGAGCAGTGGCAGCGAGACGTGCTCGAGCCCTTCTTGCAGGCCTATCCGGAACGCCCGGAAGAGCACTACCGCACCGACAACGGAATCACCATGCAGCGGGTGTACACGCCCCTGGATTTGCCCGAGGACTTCGACTACGAGCGGGACCTGGGCTTTCCGGGGGCGTTTCCGTTCACGCGGGGGATCGTGCCCAACGGCTACCGCAGCCGCCACCACGTCATCAAGATGTACTCGGGCCTGGGCAGCCCCGAGCACACCAACCGCCGGTTTCGCAAGCTGCTGGAGTGGGGCGCGGAGGAGATCCAGATCGCGGCGGACTTGCCCACCCAGGTGGGCTACGATTCGGACCACATCATGGCCACGGGCGAGGTGGGCCGCACGGGCACGGCCATCTGCAGCCTGCGGGACATGGAGGTGGTCTTCGACGGCATCCCGCTGAACTCGCTGCAGCGGGTGGGCATCCTGGGCAACGCCATCGGGCCCATCGCCCTCGCATGGTTCATCGCCCTGGGCGAGAAGCAGGGGCTGTCCAGCAACGACTACGTGGTCGACCTGCAGAACGACCCGCTGAAAGAGTACGTGGCGCGGGGGACGCAGATTTTCCCCGTGGAAGCCGCGGTGCGGATGGCCTGCGACGTGGTGGAGTGGTGCGCGCGGCATGCGCCCCACTGGCGGCCCATGGACTTGTGCGTCAACCACCTGAACGCAGCCGGCGCCGGCTCGTCCTGGGGGACCGCGTTCGCCCTGGCCAACGGGCTGGCCTACATTGACGAGCTTTTGCGCCGCGGGCTTTCCATCGACGAGATCGCGCCGCTTTTGGCCGTGTTCGCCGACGAGCGGGAAGAGTTCTTCGTGGCCGTGGCCAACCTGCGGGCGCTGCGCCGGATTTGGGCCCGCATGATGCGGGACCGCTTCGGCGCCAAGGACCCCCGTTCCATGGCGTTGGAGATCACCGCCTACGCCCACGGCCGGGAAACGCGCGCCGAGCCCCTGAACAACTTGGCGCGCATCGCCTTCGGCTGCCTGGCCTACTACATGGGCGGCGTGCAGACCTTGTACAACGCCTCCTTTGACGAGGCCCTCTCCACGCCGTCGGACTTGGCGGCGCTGTTGGCCATCCGCATGCAGCAGATCCTGCGGGAAGAGCACGGCTTCTTCCAGAGCGCGGACCCCTTGGGGGGCTCCTACCTCGTGGAGAGTCTCACGTTCCGCTGCGAAGCCGACATCCTCAAGGCGCTGCAGGAGATCGAAGCCCGGGGCGGCGCCATCGCCTGCATCCGCAACGGCTTCACCCGGTCGATCATCGCGGACGGCGCCATCCGCCGGCAGCAGCGCACCAACGAGGGCGCCCGGGTGATGGTGGGCGTCAACAAATATCGCTCCACGGAAACCGAGCCGCAGGCGTCCGCCTACCGGCCCGATGAGGACGCGGAGGCCATTCAGCGGGCCCGCTTGGCCAAGCTGCGGGCGGAGCGGGACGCGGCCCGGGTGCGGCGGGCGCTCGAGGACGTGCGGGATGCGGCCCGGGGCAAGGACAACCTGGTTCCCCCGGTGCTGGAGGCGGTAAAGGCCGAGGCCACCCTGGGCGAGATCTGCGACGTGCTGCGGGA
>DATCKT010000179.1:0-3275 GCA_036562195.1 Limnochordales bacterium | reverse complement strand
GTGCAGGGGCACGTGCATCGCTGGTCCACCCGCCTGCTGGGAGAAGTAGCCTACGTGACGGTGCCTCCCTTGGGCCCGTCCGCGGACGGCAACCGGCCTGAGGGCGCGCATGCGGTGGTCACGCTGGCGGGCGCGGCGGTGCACGTGGCCCTCTTTGACAGCCGGGGACTGCAACTGGAATGGCGCGCGCAGGCCGCGGGCTCGTCTTGGCCCGCGGCCTGGCCGTAGCCTGCTGGTCAAGTGCCGCTTCGGTGGTCAAGTCTCGCCTCGGGGCCGAGACGGACGGTGTCGGCTGCGCCGCCGCGGCCTGGCCGCAGCGGGCGGACCTTGTCCCGCGCGCCTTCGTCTCGCGCGACCCAAGTCCCGCCAGCCGAGTCCGCGACGCGGCTCCCGCGGTTTCCGGCTAAAACTCCCACCCCAACTGCTCCAGATACTGCTTCATATCCCGGCGCAGGGGATGAGGCTGCGCCATCCGCCGGGCGGTGTGCTCGCACCAGCCGTAGAGTTTCGCCGCGGCGGCAGGCTCACCGTCGGCCGCCTGCCCTTGGGAACCGCCGGCGCCTTTTGGCACCGCGACCTCCCGGTCCTTATAGATCCCGGTGGCGGCCATGATGGCGTCGTACGCGGCGAGCCCCTCCTCAAGGCCGGCGTCGCTGTACTCCTCCCAGTGGACCGTCACCTCCGCCGGCAGCCGCGGCTTGAGCCGGGGCTGGCGGGCCGGATAGCCGATGGTCATGCCAAAGAGGGCGAAGGTGCGGGGCGGCAGCTTCAGCAGCCGGGCCACCTCCAGCGGGCGGTTGCGGATGGAGCCGATGTAGCAGATACCCAGCCCCAGGCTTTCCGCCGCGACGGCCGCGTTCTGCCCCGCGATCGCGGCATCCACCACCGCCTGGATGAACATCTCCGTGTGCCGATCGGCGAACGGGTAGCCTTGCCGCTGGCACACCCGCTCGAGACGGTACAGGTCCGGACAAAAGACGAGCAGGAGCGGGGCCTGTCCAACGTGTTCCTGCCCCGTGAGCGCGGCCAGCTCCTGCCGGCGCTGCGCGTCGGTGACGACGATGATGCTGTACATCTGCAGGTTGGATGAGGTGGACGCGCTGCGGGCCGCGGTGAGAATGGCCTCCAGCGCCTCCGGCGGGACCGGATCGGGCTTGTAATGCCGCACCGAGGCGTGGGCCGCCATGGTCAGGATGGGTTCGGTGAGCACCGCTTCGGGCAGCTGCCGGTTTTCCAGCTGAAACCGGCTGGTGCTCGTCAGTTCGGGCATGGAAACGAACCTCCGTTGGAGCGTGTTGCCGCCTTCAGGATAAGGATAGCAAGCCCCGCCGCCAGTCGCAAACGGGCCCCTGCCGGGGTGCCCGCAGAAAACCTTGCTCTATCCCTGCCGGTGTGCCCCCACAAGACCTTGCTCGGTTCCGCCGACAGCCGACCGGTACCGCGCGCGGCTGCCGGCTGGCCCCGCAAGGGGCTTCGTCCCGCCGGCCTGGCAGAGGACACCCGCCGCCGCCGGCGAATCCTGGGCATGCGGTTGAGACACTACTTGGCGATCCACCGCGCTCCGGCGCGCCCGGCGCCGGGTTGAGCTGGTGCCGGCGGACGAGGTGCCGAGCGCCAGCTCTTCCTGGCTGAGGAGGGCCACCGCACCCGAATGATGTACGCGGGCAAACTCCTGCGGGATGCCCGGTAAGCGGGGCCGCGCGGCGCATGGGCAAGGAGGGCCTGGCTTGAGCTATCGGGATTATTTGGGCATGGTCGTCGCGCAACGGGGCGACGGCGAAGTCATCATCGAGCTGGACGCGGACGAGCGGCACCTCAACCGGGCCGGCGCGGTGCACGGCGGGGTGCTGGCCAGCATGGCCGACACGGCCATCGGCGTTTCGGTGCAGACCAAGATCGACCTGGAAACGTACTACACGGTGGCGGCGCAGCTCAACATCAGCTTCATCCGGGGCGCGCAGACGGGCCGGCTCGTGGCCCGCGGCGTGGTCACGTCCGTAGGTCGCCGGCTGGCCTTCGCCGAAGCGGAGATCCGGCAGGGAGACACATTGGTGGCCAAGGCCAGTGGCGTCGTATACATCAAGCCGCGGGCTCATTAGACACTTTTGATGGGAACCGTAAGCCTCTGTCCTCGTTTGGCGCAGGGTGTGAGACCCGCTTCCGGTGTTGCTCGCAGGATTCTCAGGGAGTGTTTGGTAAGTAATGTGAACGTAATCGCAATGAGGTCCAGCCGCGGCACGGCATGACCCTGCACGCTGTCACCGTGTGGTGGACAGATGGCAGCCGCCTCCGCGTGACGCTAGCGCGCACGCTGGTCGGTGCGGCTCCATCGCCGGACGTACGGACACGCGTCACCGGTGAGGGGGTGGGCCACGGGTGACGTACCGCGTGTAGCTGCTGGGGAAACCTGCGTTTCTGCGGGATGGGCAACCTGTTCATCTCTCCTCCCGCAAGGGCCGGGCGTTGCTCTTCTATCTCGCCGCCAACGCCGGGTGGAGCGAGGGCTTGCGGTCAACCCGTTTCGGCTTCGAGGTAGGGCTGGGAGGCAGCGGCCTGCGGGCGCAGGTTCGCACCAACTCCAGCGACTACGCCGTGGTCCAGGGGGCAGCAGCGGGGCTCGCCACAGGCGGCTCGCACGGGTGGGCGGCGTCCCTGCGCTACCCGATGACCCGCTCCCGGACCGCCAGCGTGTATGGGCGGCTTCAATACGAAACCAGCGTGGCGACGGACCGCCTGGCCGGACTACTGACCAACCGGACCCGCACCGACGTGTGGCTTTTGGGCCTGTCGGGCGAAGCCGTCTCGGACGGCGGCCGGGTGGAGACGAAGTGGGACGGCGCCATGCTCATCGGCGCGCACCAGCGCTTGGGCGGCATC
Organism: Limnochordales bacterium; assembly: GCA_036562195.1. Taxonomy (GTDB): domain Bacteria; phylum Bacillota; class Limnochordia; order Limnochordales; family ZCTH02-B6; genus ZCTH02-B6. Next base: position 398 of record DATCKT010000179.1, on the reverse strand, counting down.
GTGCAAGATGCCTTCGGGCCGTTCATGAAGGTCAGCTTTGAGTTGAACCGGACGCAGGCGGTGGGCGAGGCCCAGGCGCTGGTCATGCAGCTGAGAGGACAGTGGACGGGCCAGAACCTGCCCACGAGCCAGAAATTCTCCCTCGGCGGCCCCAATGGTGCCCGGGCGTACCCGGTGGGTGAAGCCAGCGGCGACCTGGGATCGGTAGGAAGCCTGGAGCTGCGCTGGACGCCGCCCGGCGTGCCGGACGGCGGGCTCCAGCTGAGCGAGTTCGTCGACGCCGGATGGATCCAGTTGTACTTCGACCCGCCGGCGCAGATCCCCAACGTGAGCGGGCGCAACCGGTACGTGCTGGCCGGCGCAGGCGTTGGGGCAGTGTGGCGGATGCACCCCAACGT
>DATCKT010000172.1:0-1792 GCA_036562195.1 Limnochordales bacterium | reverse complement strand
GCCTGCATGGGCCCATGGGCCAGGCGGAGAACGTACTGGGCGATGGCCGCCTGCAAGGCCGCGGTGGACGTCGCCGGCACGGCGCTGGGCATGTTGGTGATGCAGACGTGCAGGACGCCTTCCTCGACGTAGGGCTTGTCGTTAAAGGTCATGGGCCGGGACGTCTCCATGCAGCCGCCCTGGTCGATGGCCACGTCCACCAGCACGGACCCGGGCGCCATGCGCTTGAGCATCTCGCGGCGGACGATCTTGGGCGCTTCCCGGCCGGGCACGAGCACGGCGCCGATCAAAAGGTCCGTGCGCTCGAGCTCTTCGGCGATGAGCCCCTCTTCGGAGATGAGGGTCTTGACCCGCTCGCCCGAGGCCTCACGGGCCCGGCGCAGCTTGGCCGGGTCGATGTCCACCAGGGTAACCTCGGCGCCCAGGCCAAGGGCGGTCGCGGCGGCGTTCCAACCGACCACGCCGGCGCCCAGGACGAGAACCCGGGCCGGCGGCACGCCGGGAGCGCCGGCCATGAGGACGCCCCGGCCGCCGTTGGGCCGCTGCAGGTAGTTGGCTCCCATCTGGACCGCGAGGCGGCCGGCCACCTCGCTCATGGGCGTAAGCAGCGGCAGCGACCGGTCCGGCCCCTCCACGGTCTCAAACGCGATGGCCGTCGCGCCGGACTCCACGAGCGCCCTGGTGAGCGCCTCGTTGGCGGCGAGGTGCAAGTAGCAAAACAGCACCTGCCCCTTTCGCAGTAGGCGATACTCCGGCTCTTGCGGCTCCTTTACCTTGACGATCATGTCCGCCCGGCCGTACACCTCTTCGGGCGAGTCCACCAGCTCCGCGCCGGCTTGGGCGAACGCTTCGTCGGTGATGGAGCTGCCTAGCCCTGCTCCCCGCTGGATGAGCACCTTGTGGCCGGCGGCGACCAGCGCCCGGACGGTGGACGGCGTCAGGCCGACCCGGTTTTCGTGCGCCTTGATTTCCTTCGGTGTTCCGACGATCATGCTTGGCTTGCCTCCTGCGTGTAGTGCCCGCGATGCGGGAAACAACCGTGCGGCGGCGGCACGTCCGGTGCAGGGTAGAGCTTTCGCCGCGGCCAGCCGCCCGCAGCGGCTCAAACGCTTAAGTAGCGCCGCTTAATGTCTTCGGCCTGCCGGAACTCATCGACCGTGCCGGTGAACACCAGCGTCCCTTTGCCCATGACGTACACGATGTCGGCAATCGACAATGCAAGGGATAGATTATGCTCGACCACGAGCAGCGTAAGACCCTTGTCCTTGAGCTGCTTCAGTACCCGCCCGACTTCTTGCACCAGCAGCGGCGCCAAGCCCTCCGTAGGCTCATCGAGCAGCATCAGCGTCGGGTTGGTCATGAGCGCCCGCCCGATGGCCAGCATCTGCTGCTCGCCGCCGGACAGCTGGTTGCCGCGGTTGCGCCGCCGCTCGAAAAGCCTTGGAAAAACATCGTACACCGCCTGCAGGTTCCAGTCGCCGCCGGGGCGCGCGTGCACGGTGAGATTTTCCTCCACCGTGAGCGACGGGTACACCCGGCGGCCCTGCGGGACCAGGCCGATGCCCCGGCGGGCGATCTCGTGGGCCGCGAGCTTGTGCAACGCCTCGCCCCGGTAGAGCACCTCCCCGGCGCGGGGCGGCGTCTGGCCCGCGATGGTTCGGATGAGGGTCGTTTTCCCGACGCCGTTGCGTCCGAGCAAGACGCCCACGGTTCCGGCGCTCAAGGTGAGGTCGACGCCGTGGAGGACATGGCTTTCGCCGTAGTACGTGTGAGCGCCGCGAACCTCCAGCAC
>DATCKT010000243.1:0-3961 GCA_036562195.1 Limnochordales bacterium | reverse complement strand
ATCGGTGCATCAACGCTTCAGCGCATGATCAAGCTCGGCTACGTGAACCCACGCCATGGGCCGATGAACAGTCTTATGGCGACGCCCGAGGAGTGGCGCGAGGGGTTTGCGCGGTTCCGGCGGGATCGCTGGGGTGAAACGGTGGAGGTACGGGTCGACGACCATCGTGCCCATCAACTGGAGGACGACGATCCGTTGTTGTCTATGACCCAGGCTCGCAAGTTGCTGGGGTGCGGCGAAAAGGTTGCTTCAAAGCTGGTGCATGGAGGATACGTCCAGACGACGCTGGACCGTCAACATCGGCGCTTCCTGGCTCCGGCCAGCGAGTGGATCCGAGGGTATCAGGCATACTTGCGGGACGCTGGTAAGGGCGCCAAGGACGTGGTGTCCGTTGAAGCCAAGCGGTTGACGATGGCGCGGGACATGACGGAGTCCGTTCTGACGGGCATGGCCATGGTTTACGGAGAGGGCCATCCCCGGTGCTGGGTGTGCGGTCGCCGGTTGCGCATGGGGGATCTTTGGCGTTGGTTCGTGCCCGCGGCGATGCAGCCAAGGCCATGGGCCCCGGAGCCGGTCTTCGGGTGTGCGGAGGGGCATGAGGGGATGGTTGTCGAGGTGCGGGGGCGCGCCTATCGGATTACGCCGGCGGGGCGAGCACCCGAGAAACTGGGCGCAACGAGCAAGCAAGTCGAATACGGCCTGGCTGCGGGCGAGTGACCTTGGTCGGGTCAGGATTGCGGGCTTCAACTCGCCAGGTTGGTTGTCATGGTGTATGATTGTCAACGGGAGAGAGCCACCATGGGACGACCCGCGATGCTCGATGAGCACCATGCGATGACCGAAGAGGTCGTGGTAACGCTGGAGCGGTGCTTGTTTGATTCGCCCAGCGACCGCCCGTTTTCCGTCTGGCTCGTGTCCACCCAGGATGATGTGTTTCGGGCGACAGCGGAATTGTCCGGCGAGAGCTGGGGCAACGCAGGAGACACCGTTCGGCTCGTGGGGCGTTGGGTGGAGGACCCGCGTTATGGGCGCCAGTTCCGGGCGGCGTCGGTTCTGCCGTATATCCCCCACGGCGCATCGGGCATGATTCGGTGGCTTGCCGAACAGCCGGGCATTGGGAAGATCACGGCGGCGAAGGTGGTGGCGGCCGTGGGGACGACGGCGGAAGACCTTGAGCGGGTGGAAGAAGACCCTTCGCTTCTGGAGACCATCGGGCTTTCCGCGCCCCAACGTCAGGCGGTGCTCGAGGCCATCCGCCGCTATCGGGAGGACCGGGCGAAGAACGACGTGCTGGAGTGGTGCTTTCGCGTCGGGCTGGGGCCGGCCCAAGCGGAAGCGGTGTACGACCGCTTTGAGGACAAGGCCATTGAGGTATTGAGCGAGGACCCCTGGGCGTTGACGGCGGTGAAGGGATTCGGATTTCTGACCGCTGACGGGGTGGCCCAGCGCCTTGGGGTGAACCCCGCCAGTCCGTCGCGGATGCGGGCCGCACTCCTTTATGTGCTCGACTTGGCGGCAGACGAGGGCCATGTCTTTTTGCCCAAGGACGAATGGCTTGGGCGGGTCCTTGAAGTGCTGGCCGAGACCGCCCAGAAGGACGGCTACGGGCGGGGGCAGGAACCCACGATCCGGAAGGCGTTGCCGGTAGCCGCCCAGCACATGCTCCGAGAGGAGACCCATCGGCGCAATCCAGTTGTGATCGAGCGCGGGGGTCGAGTCTATCGCTATTCCCTGTGGTCTGCCGAGCGGACGGTGCAGGGGTGGGTTGAAAGCCGCCGGCGGGCGCGGGGGGTGCTGATGCTGGGGGAAGCCGCCAAGCTGGCGTTGGACCCGGCGATTCGGGGGCGGCTTGATGAGGTCCAGGTGGGCGCCGTGGTGATGACCCTGATCCGGGGCGCGTCGGTTTTGACGGGCGGCCCGGGAACGGGCAAGAGCACGACGACGAAGGCTGTCGTGGAAGCCTTCCGGCGGATCCACGGCGAGAAGTTTCAGCCTTTGCTTTGCGCCCCCACGGGCCGGGCCGCCAAGCGGCTTGCGGAGGTCACGGGCCTTGAAGCGAAGACCATTCACCGGCTGCTCGAATACCACCCGGACCTTGGCTTCCGGCGTAATGCCCAGCAGACGCTGGAAGGGACCGTGCTCATTGCGGACGAGATGTCGATGGCCGACCTTTCGCTCTTTGCTGCGCTTACGGCGGCCATTCCCAAGGACATGCCCGTCCTCTTGGTGGGCGATGCCGATCAGCTCCCTCCCGTCGGGCCCGGGGCGCCGTTCCACGAGATTGTCCGCAAGGGGCTGCTTCCCATCACCCGTCTGGAGCGGATCTATCGCCAGGACGCCGGCGGCCCTATCGCGCTGGCCGCACGCTCCATCAACGAGGGCCAGGTTCCCCCGCTGAAGGATGATGCCCAGGGGCGCTACCGGGTGAAGGTGTTCCCGCGGGCTCCGTTCAGTCTGTCGAAGGCCGAGCGGGAGCAAAAGGGGCGCGAGACCCGGGAGCAGATGGCCGACGCCGTGGTGGGAGCGGTGCGCCGTCTGATCCTGGAGGGATGGCGTGCCGACGACATTCAGGTGCTGACGCCCATCAAGCGGGGGCCGCTGGGGACCCAGGCGCTCAATGAGCGGCTGCGCCCGATCCTCAATGGTTCCGTTCGGGACCCGCAGCGCGACGTGTTTCGCACGGCAGGAGGGCGGGAGATCTGGCTGGGCGACCGAGTGATCCAGACGGTCAATGACTATGAGCTGGGCGTATTCAACGGCGAGATCGGGAAGGTGGTCGAAGTCAACATCCCGGTGACCGTGCCCGGCCTTGGAAAACGCCAAGGGATTGCGGTGGAGTTCGAGGACGGCTCGGGAACGAAGGTCGTCGAATATTGGGCCGGGAACGTGAGCGATCTTCAGCTGGCTTACGCCGCCACCGTCCACAAGGCCCAGGGCTCCGAGTTTCCGGCGGTGATCTTCGTCTTGGCGTGGGATGCCTACATGCTCCTGACGCGGCCGCTGGCGTATACCGGCGTCAGCCGGGCGAGGGAGCTGCTGTGGATGTTCCTTGAGGACGGGGCGCTGAAGCAGGCGGTCGACACGGTGCGCGACGTGGCGAGGAACCAGGACATTGCGGGCGATGGGTGCGGCGGGTGGTGGGCCGAGGATGTATGAGCAAACGGTGCACGTTGGGCTACCGCCTAACGCCGCCGCGGCGCTGCTGGGCCTTGCCTGCGGCGACGCCCTGGGCGCCACGCTGGAATTCATGCCGCGGGAGGAAGCGCGGCGGAAGTACCCCGGCGGCCTGCGGGATCTGGTCGGCGGCGGCCCGTTCGGGTGGGCGCCGGGCGAGACCACGGACGACACGGCGATGGCCCTGTGCGTGATGCGGGGCATTATCAGCGCCGGCGGGGCCCACGCGGAGGTGTCCGCCATCGTGGAAGCCGTAGGCCGGGAGTTCGTGGCGTGGTGGCAGTCCAAGCCGAAGGATGTGGGGGGCACCACCGCCCTGGCCCTCCGGGAATACCTTCGCACGAAGTCCTGGGACAAGGCCGCCGCCCGCGTCCGGGCGGCCCTGGGAGACCAGGCGGCGGGCAACGGGGCACTGATGCGCACGCTGCCGGTGGCGTTCTTCTGGCCGGGCAGCCCCGCGAAAACGGTCGAAGTGGCCCGGGCCATCGCCCGGATGACGCATCCCCACCCGCACGCCGAGTGGTGCGCGGCGGTGTACTCGTTGTACGCATCCCGGATCCTTGTGGAAGGGAGCCGGGTGCCCGCCGTGCAGTGGCGCCAATCGGTTCGAGCGCTTCGGGTGGCGGCCCCCGACTTAGCGGCGCAATTACTCGACGTGGAAGACCGCTTGGACTACCGGCGCGTGGTGTCGCTGGGCGAAGACGTGATCCGTAGCACCGGCTACTGCGTAGACACACTGGAAGCCGCCCTGTGGGCCTTTTGGACATCGGATAGCGCGGAGGAGTGC
>DATCKT010000031.1:0-5186 GCA_036562195.1 Limnochordales bacterium | reverse complement strand
CCTGCACACCATCCTGGAACGGCTGCTGGAGGACGTGTCCTTCGCGGGACCGGAACTGGCCGGCCAGGAAGTGGTCATTGACGCGGCGTACGTGGAGGCGCGCCTCGCCGACGTGGCCGGCGACGCGAACCTCAGTCGCTACGTCCTATGACATGAACACCGGACGCGGCCCATCTTCGTGCAGGAAATCTTCAGGCGCCGCTTCTGGTCGCGGGGGCAGGGGAAGGAATTTCCTTTCTAGCCGTAGAAGGCTCCTTTGATTCCAGCCAAAAAGCTTGCTTTTTTTCAAGTTCTGCCTGCACCCGGTCGATAGAAATGAATGAAGGTCCGGGGGAGGTCCGACACGGTGGCAGGCATGCGGGGATTCGCGCACCTGGATGAAGTGCTGCGCCACGCGTTGAACGCGCAGGCGCTGCGCCAGCAGGTGGCCGCGCACAACATCGCGAACGTAAACACGCCTGGTTTCCGGCGCCAGTCGGTACGGTTTGAAGACCAGCTGCAGCAAGCCCTGCGCCGTCCGTCCATCACCGGACGGACTACCCACCCGCGCCATCTGCCCATCGGCCCGTCGGGGTCTGTGCAGCCGCGCGTCGTCACCGAACAAGACACGTCCATGCGCAATGACGACAACAACGTGGACATCGAGCGTGAGATGGCGGTGCTGGCGGCCGCCGAGACCCAGTACGCGGCCTTGGTGCAGGTGGTGTCGGCCCGCTACCGGATGGTTCGTTCCGCCATCAACCAGGGAGGCAGGTAAAGGGCCATGCTGCACACCTTCGCCATCAGCGCTTCGGGCATGACGGCTGAGCGCCTGCGCATGGACACCATCGCTAACAATCTCGCCAACGCGAACACTACCCGCACCGCGGAGGGCGGTCCCTACCGCCGCCAGGTGCCCGTCTTCGCCGCACGGGAAACCCGGCGGGGCGCGCGCCCCGGCGGGTTTACCGGCGCGGGTGTGCGCGTGGTGGCCATCCGCCACGATCCGGGCGCACCGCGGCTGGTGTACGACCCGAGCCATCCCGATGCCGGGCCCGACGGCTATGTGGCCATGCCCAACGTGGACGTGGTGCGGGAGATGGTGGACCTGATCACGGCCAGCCGGGCCTATGAAGCCAACGTGACCGCTTTCAACACCGCAAAGAGCATGGCCATGCGGGCGCTGGACATCGGCCGGGTGTAGGCCCGCCGATCGTTGCGCGGGGAACCCAGCGCCCACCGCAGCCGAAGGGGTGAATCCAGTTGCGTATTGAAGGGGCGGCGGTACGCCCCCAGTTGTTGTTGCCGCGGGAATCGACCACGCATGCGGCGCGGCCGTCGTTTGCCGCGTTGCTGGAGCAAGGTCTGACCCAGGTCAACACGCTGCAGGCGGAGGCCGACAACGCGATCTGGCGCCTCGCGACCGGTCAAGCCGACAACCTCCACGAGGTGATGATCGCCGTCGAGCGGGCCTCTATCGCCCTGGAGCTGACCATCGCCATCCGCAACCGGCTGGTCGAAGCGTACCAGGAAATCATGCGGATGCAGGTCTAGCCGAAGGCGTGGTGGGGGACGATGACGGAGTGGTGGAACCGCCTGCGCACCCAAGTGGGCGCCATCTGGGGCGGGATGAGCAAGGCGCAGCGGTGGGGCATCGGGCTGGCGACGGTCTTGGTGCTGGGCGGCCTGCTTCTATTGGGATGGCGCAGCGCGAATCCTCCCATGGCCGCCGTATTCACTCGCCTTAGTGCCTCGGACGCCGCGGAGATCGTTGCGGTCCTGCGGGACGCGGGCGTGCCATATCGCCTCGCGGAGAATGGCACCACGGTGCTGGTGCCCGAGGACCAAGTGTACGACGTCCGGCTGACCCTGGCCGGACAGGGACTGCCCCGCGGCGGCGTCGTCGGCTTCGAGATCTTCCTTGAGTCCGCGCTGGGCGCGACCGACTTCGACCGCCAAGTCCGCTACAACATGGCCCTGCAAGGGGAACTGACCCGCACGATCCGGGAGTTGGACGGGGTTCAGGACGCCCGCGTCCATGTGGTCATCCCCGAGCGGCGGCTCTTCGCCCGGGATGAGCGTCAGCCCACTGCCTCGGTGTTTCTCCAGCTGAGGCCCGGGGCGCAGCTGACCCCAAGCCAGATCCGGGGCATCGCCCACCTCATCGCCCGCAGTGTCGAAGGGCTGGAACCCGAGAACGTCACCATCGTGGACAACCGCGGCCAAGTCCTCTCCGACAGCCTGCGCCCGGCGCTCATGGACGGCCTGGACGGCGCGAGCGTCGCGGCGCGGCTGGATCTGCAGCGGGTCTACGAACGGGAGCTCGAGCACCGGGTCCAGTCCATGTTGGAGACGGTGTACGGTCCCGGGCGGGCCATCGTGCGGGTCAACGCCCAGATCAACTTTGATCGGGCCGAGGAGCGGGAAGACCGGTACGAGCCTATCCTGAGGGACACGGGCTTGGTGCGCAGCAGCCAGATCCTGGAGGAGCAGGCGACCGGTGCCGCGGTGGCGGGCGGCGTCGTCGGTGTGGACGCCAACATTCCCGGCTACGAGGCGATGGACGGCCAACCGGGCAGCTTCTCCCGGCGGGAAGAGATCATTAACTACGAACTGAACCGGATCGAGCGGGTGCGGATCCAAGCGCCCGGCGGCGTCGAGCGGCTGTCGGTGGCGGTGTGGATTGACGGGGAACTGACCGCCTCGGAAACCCGCCGCGTACAGGAACTGGTGGCCGCCGCCCTGGGGGTGGACGCGGCGCGCGGCGACACGGTGATCGTGGACAGCATGCCCTTCGCGGCGGCCGCTTTGCCGGTGCTCGCGGCGGAGGCCGTGCCGGCGCCGGTGGTGCCCTACTGGGCGGTGGCGGTGGTGGCGGCGGCGGTGGTCTTGGGCGTCATCCTGCTTTGGGCCCGCCGGCGGCCGGAGCCCGCCCGTCCGGTCATCGACGTCACCGTGGGGCCGGAGGAGCCGCCCGCTCCGGTCCTGCCGCCCGACGTCCAGGAGCGGCAGCGGCTGCGGGAGCGCGTCGCCGAGCTGGTGCGGGAGAACCCGCGCGAGGCGGCCCAACTGGTCAAGGTGTGGCTGGCGGAGGATTGAACCATGGCGGAGACCACCCGGCAGCGGACGACGCGACTTACAGGCTACCAGAAGGCGGCGGTGCTGCTCATCGCGCTGGGCCCGGAACACGCGGCCCAGGTATTCAAGCATCTGCGGGAAGAAGAGATCGAGCGCCTGACCCTGGAAATCGCCAACCTGCCCCATGTGGATCCCGAGCTCACCGAGCAGGTGTTGGAGGAGTTTGAACACATGGCGGTGGCCCGGGACCACATCGCGCAGGGCGGGATCGAGTACGCTCGCGAGGTGCTGGAGAAAGCGGTGGGGCCCCAGCGGGCCGCCGCGCTCATCGAGCGCCTGGCCGCATCCCTGCAGGTGCGGCCCTTCGACTTCGCGCGCAAGACCGATCCGGCGCAGCTGTTGAACTTCATCCAGAACGAGCATCCCCAGACCATCAGCCTCATCATCGCCCATCTGCACCCGGACCAGGCGGGGGCCATCCTCTCGGCGCTGCCGCCCGACCGGCAGGTGGAGGTGGCGCGCCGCCTGGCGACCCTGGACCGCACCTCGCCGGAGATTCTCGAGGAGATCGAGTCCTCCCTGGAGAAGCGCCTCGCTTCTTTCGTGCGGCAGGAGTACACGGCCGTGGGCGGCATCGAGGTCGCGGTGGAAGTGCTCAACCGCGTCGACCGGCAGACCGAGCGCACCATCCTGGACGCCCTGGAAGAACAAGACCCCGAACTGGCCGAAGAGATTAAGAAGCGGATGTTCATCTTTGAGGACATCGTCACCCTGGACAACCGTTCCCTGCGCAAGGTGATCGCGGAGGTCGACATGGCGGTGTGGGCCTTGGCCCTGAAGACGGCCAGTGAAGACGTCACCGAGCGCATTTTCCAGAACATGTCCAAGCGGGCCGCGGAGATGCTCCGGGAGGAGATCGAGTACCTGGGGCCGGTGCGCCTGCGGGACGTGGAAGAGGCCCAGCAGCGCATTGTGGCCACCATTCGGCGGCTTGAGGAAGTGGGTGAGATCATCATCGCCCGGGGCGGGGAGGATGAGATCATTGTCTAACGTGATCAAGGCCCGTTCCGTGGTCATGCCCGGCGGCGGGGAGCCGCCCGCGGGCGAAGCCGGCTTTTCCGTGCTGCTGGGGCGCGAACGCACCGCGGCCCGCTGGTGGCTGGACACGGCGCCGCTGCGCCACGTGATGCAGCGACGGATGCGCGCGCAGCTGGAGAAGGCCGAGCGGGAGGCGGCAGGCATCGTGGCCGCGGCCCGGATGGAAGCCGATGCGATCCGGGCCCAGGCCCGGGAGGAAGGGTATCAGGCCGGCCTGGCCGCCGGGCAGGAAGCGGGCGCCCAAGCGGCCAGGGCGGAGTTGGAGCAGACCCTGCACGCGCTGCGGGCGGCCGTGGCTGAACTGGCGCGAGCAGCCGCCGCGGCCGCGGAGCGCCACGAAGACGAGATCGTCCAGCTGGCGCTGGCGGTGGTGGCCCGGCTCAGCCGGCGCACCGACGTCCTGGGCCCGGAAACCGTGCGCGCGGTGCTCCGGGAAATGCTGCCGCGTGCGGCCGGGACGCAGGAGGTCACCGTCCGACTCCATCCCGAGGACTTGGAAGCCCTGCAGGGAGTCACCGGCGAGCTGTCCGGCCTGGTGAACGGCGGCACCCACGTCGCGTGGGTGGCCGACGAGCGCGTCGCCCGCGGCGGCTGCGTGGTCGACACCGACCGCGGCCAGCTGGACGCCCGGGTCGAGACCCGCTTGGGCCGCCTCGCGGACAGCTTGTGGGAAGTGGTGCGCGTTGTCCAGTGACTCCCCGGCCCGCCGCGCTCCCCTGGAACGGCTGCGGGCGGCCGTCGCCCAAGCCCCGGATATTCCTTCCTACGGCACGGTGAGCCGCATGGTCGGCCTCACCATCGAGGGCCGGGGTCCGCTGTGCACGGTGGGGGAGGCATGCCGGATCCATCCCGTGGGAGGCGGCCCGCCTGTCCCGGCGGAGGTGGTCGGTTTCCACGAGCGCGCCGTCCTGCTGATGCCGCTGGGGGATGTGACGGGACTGGGGCCCGGCAGCCGGATCGAATCCTTGGGCCGCCCCCTCTCAGTGCCCGTGGGAGAGGCCGTGCTAGGTCGGGTGCTGGACGGGCTGGGC
>DATCKT010000160.1:0-43061 GCA_036562195.1 Limnochordales bacterium | reverse complement strand
GGCGCCTGGTGGGTATCATCGCCCGCGACGACGTCCTGCGCGCCGTGTACCTCAACGCTCGCCAGGAGGACGGTCCTCGCGGAACGGGCGCGTGAAGCCATGGCCGACGCGTTGCACTGGGTCGAGGTCGATCACGAGGCGCTGGCCCACAACGTCCGTGTTCTGCGGCAGGCCTTGGGCGGCGCCCAGCTGTGGGCGGTGGTGAAAGCCCAGGGCTATGGGCACGGCAGCGTCGACACCGCCCGGACCGCGCTGGCCGCCGGGGCGGCGGGCCTGATCGTGGCCGTGGTGGACGAAGCGGTGGAGCTGCGCGCGGCGGGCTTGGACGCCCCGATCCTCGTTCTGACCCCGCCGCTGCCCGATCAGGCGCCGGCCTATGCGGCCCACGACCTGATCGCAGCCGTGGCCGACCTGGAAACCGCGCGCCTCCTCGCCGTCGCCGGCCAGGGCCGGGGGCGGCCGATCCCCGTCCACATCAAGGTCGACACGGGCATGGGCCGCCTGGGCGTTCGGCCTGAGGACGCGCCGGGGCTGGTGCGGGCGGTGCACAACCTGCCGGGGGTGCGCGTCGCGGGACTGTTCACCCACATGGCCGCTGCGGATGACGACGATCTTACCTCGGCCCGGGCCCAGTTGGCCCGCTTTGAGGCTGTCTTGGAGACCCTGGCCCTGGAGGGGCTGCGGCCCGACGCGGTGCACGCGGCCAACAGCGCCGCGGCCCTGGCGTTGCCCGAAAGCCGCTACTCGCTGGCCCGCATCGGCATCGCGCTCTACGGCATCGCGCCGTCCCCGGCGGTGGCCCGCATGGCGGCCGCCGCCGGCATCCGGCTGCGCCCGGCCCTCGCCTTCCGGGCCCGGGTGGTGGCCGCCCGCCGTGTTCCCCCGGGGTGGCCCATCAGCTACGGCGGCACCTACGTGACGCCTGCCGAAACCACCATCGCCACCTTGCCGGTGGGGTATTCCCACGGCGTCAGCCGCGGCCTCTCCCACAAGCTGCACGTGCTGGTGCACGGCCAGCGGCGGCCGGTGGTGGGTCGCATCTGCATGAACCACTGCATGGTGGACGCGGGCGACCTGCCTGTGCGCCCGGGCGACGTGGTGACGCTCTTGGGGCGGGACGGCGACGCGGTGATTACCGCCGACGAGTGGGCGGCCCATTTGGGCACCATTCCGTACGAGATCGTCTGCATGGTCGGCTCCCGCAATCCCCGGCGCCACGTGCCCTTCCCCACCGGTTTCTCCGCACCGTAACGAGGCGCCCGATTGCCCGGGACGCCCCCCGGATCCTCCGGAAGACGCCCCCAAAGATGGACAAAAGTCTCTTGACGGGCTGGCCCCGCTGCGCGTACTGTTTTCGAAAGGACATGGGTGGCATCACACCAACAATCGCTGGCGGGGCGCCTCACCAGGCGGCGCGTGTCCAATGGACAAAGGGGGTGCGGCGATGGCCGGAGCACGTCTCGAGCCCGTCGTCAACAGTTTGGTGGATTGGCTCAAGAAACAGGTGGAGGACGCGGGCGCGGACGGCGTTGTGGTCGGCTTGAGCGGCGGCATCGATTCGGCCGTCACCGCCGCCCTGTGCCGCCGGGCTTTCCCCGGACGGTGCTTGGGCGTCATCATGCCGTGCCACAGCAACCCACAGGACGAAGCCGACGCGCGGCTTTTGGCCGAGCATGAGGGCATCCCCGTGGTCCGCGTCGACCTGACGCCCGTTTACGATACGATGCTGACCGCCCTGCGGTTGGGAGCGGGCGTCCAGAATTCGTCGGTGCCCCCGGATCGAGAGCGCCTCGCCATGGCCAACCTGAAGCCCCGCCTGCGCATGCAGACGCTGTACTTCCTCGCGAACCTGCACAATTACTTGGTGGTCGCCACAGGCAATCGATCCGAGCTTTACGTGGGATACTGCACCAAATACGGCGACACGGGCGACATCCTGCCCATCGGCGGCTTGGTGAAGCGGCAAGTGTACGAGTTGGCGCGGTTTTTGGGGCTACCGGAGCGCCTCCTGCAGCGCCCGCCCAGCGCCGGGCTCTGGGAAGGCCAGACGGACGAGGGCGAGATGGGTCTGACCTACGCGGAACTGGACACCTACATCTTGGAGGGGCGCGCCGCGCCGGAGGTGAAGGAGCGGATCGAGCGCATGCACGCCCGCAGCCGTCACAAGCGCTCGATGCCGCCCGTGGCGCCCGTGGAATGGCCAAGCCGGTAACGACGTGGTAGAATAACTGTTGGACATGCACATCATCTTGGTCGGCCTCAACCACAAGTCCGCCCCTGTGGCGGTGCGCGAGCGGCTGGCGTTTGGACCCGACCAGGTGCCCGTACATTTGCGGCGCCTGGCCGGTGCCGCCGCGCTCTCCGAAGCAGCCATCCTCTCCACCTGCAACCGGACGGAAGTGTACGTCGCGGCCGACGACCATGAGCAGGCGCGGGAGGCGGTGGTGGGGTTCCTGTGCGCCTTTGCGGGACAGCCCCGCGAGGCCGTCCTGCCGTACTTGTACCACTACAGCGGCGTGGCCGCGGCTCGCCATCTGGCCAGGGTGGCGGCCGGCTTGGATTCCATGCTCATCGGTGAAGCCCAGATCCTGGGCCAAGTCCGCGCCGCCCTGCGCCTGGCCCAGCAGGCGGGCACCGCGGGCGCCCATGTGACGCGCCTGTTTGAGGCGGCGCTGCGGGCGGGCAAACGGGCCCGGGCCGAAACGGCCATCGGGGAAGGAGCGGCGTCCATCAGCCACGCCGCCGTCAAGCTCGCGGCCCGGCTCATCCCCTCCTTGGCCGAAAAAGAGGTGCTGCTGGTGGGCGCCGGCAAGGTGGCGGAGCTGGTGGCCCGCCACTTGGCCCGGAAGGGCCCGGCGCGGGTGCGGATCGCGAACCGCACCTTGGAGCGGGCGTCGCAGCTGGCCCAAAGCTACGGCTGGTCGGAGCTGCCGCTGACCGCGCTGGCCGACGGCCTGGCCGCGGCCGACCTCGTCATCAGTTCCACCGGCGCTCCCGAGCCCATCATCGACGCGGCCCTGGTGCGAGGGGTCTTGGAGCGGCGCCGCGGCCGCCCGCTGTACTTCATTGACCTGGCCGTGCCCCGGGACGTGGACCCGGCGGTGCAGGAACTGCCGGGCGTGTATGTTTATAACGTGGACGATTTGTACGCGGTGGTGGACTCGACGCTGGCGGAGCGGCGCCAGCGGATGGACCAGGCCGAAGCCATCGTCGATGAGGAAGTGCGGGAGTTCTGGGCCTGGTACGGCCAGCGGGCGGTGGCGCCCGTCATCGCGGTGCTCCGCCGGCGAGCCGAGGAGATCCGCACCCAGGAGCTGGACAAGGTGCTCCGCCGCCTGGATCACTTGCCGGAGGCGGACAAAGAACGGATCCGGGCCATGAGCGCGGCCATCGTCAACAAGCTCTTGCACGAGCCGATGGTGCGCCTCAAGGAGCAGGCCCACTCGCCGGAGGGTTGGCGGTTCGCTGATACGGCGGCGCAGCTCTTCGGCGTAGATCGGGAACTGCAGGCCACCGCCCAGCGGCGGTTCGGCTAACGGCGGGGCGGGGAGGGGTTCGGTCCATTGCAGCCGCGGGAACTGGTGGTGGGCACTCGCCCCAGCCCCCTTGCCGTCTGGCAGGCGCGCTGGGTCATGGAGCAGCTGGAGGCGGCGGCCCGTCAGTACAACCTGCCATTGCGGTTGACCTTGCGGGAAATCCGCACGGAGGGCGACCTCGATCGGGAAACCCCGCTGGCCCGCTTCGGCCAGCGGGGCGTCTTTGTGCGCGCCGTCGAGGAGGCCCTGCGCCGGGGCGAAGTGGACGTGGCCGTCCATAGCTTGAAGGACTTGCCCGGCGAGCAGCCGCCCGACCTGGTGCTGGCCGCCTACCCTGTGCGGGACGACGCGCGCGACGTGGCGGTCGTAGCCCGCACCGCCAGCGGTGGGCCGGGCACTCCCAATCCCGACCGTGGGCGGGCGGCCGGCGCCGCCAGCCGGCCGTTGCCCTTCCTGCCGTCCGGGGGCCGGATAGGGACCGGCTCGCCCCGCCGCATCGCCCACCTGCGCCATTGGCGGCCCGACCTGACCTTCGTGCCTATCCGGGGCAACGTCGACACCCGCCTGCGCAAGCTGCAGTCCGAAGGATTGGACGCGGTGGTACTGGCCGCGGCCGGCTTGCGCCGCCTGGGCTTGTGGGATGACCGGGTCCAGCCCCTCGCGCCGGAACATTGCCTGCCGGCGCCGGGCCAAGGGGCGCTGGCGGTGCAGGTGCGGGCGGATGACGCCGAGGCGCGGGCGGCCGTGGCCCTCATCGATGACCCGCACGTGCGCGTCGCGGTGACGGCCGAGCGGGAACTTCTGGCTCGGTTGGGAGGCGGCTGCCACGTGCCCATCGGAGCCCTGGCCGTCTGGCAAGGGGAAGGCCCGGCCCGCCGCCTGCACTTGCAGGCCTCCGTCGCAGATCCGGAGGGGACCCGCCTTATCGTTACCGGCCATAGCCGGCCCGCGCCAGCCCTGGTGCAGAAGGCCGCGCATGCCCCGATGCCCGGCCATGGCCGGGCCGCTGCCTCACCGGATTGGGAGGAGGCGGTGGCGGCCGCCGAGGAAGCGGCGCGCGATCTGGCCCGCGCGGTGGCCGACCGGTTGCTGGCGCAAGGGGCGGCAGAGCTTTTGGCCCGGCGGAGCCCGTGACGCCCTTCACGCGCCTGTCCTCGCCCACTGCCCGTTCTTGGCTGCCCACAGCCCGTTCTGGCCGCCTCGTCCGTTCTGACCGCTCCAGCCTTCCCAGCGCCGCGCTGCCCTGTCCCGCGGCATGCGGGGCGTGCGGCGGGTGTGCCGGATGCCCGCCCCCGCCGTGTCGCGTCCTCGGGGCATGCGGGGCGTCCGCGTCGCATAGGAACGACTCCGGGAGGGGTCGGCGTGTTGGCGGGACGCCCCGGTGGCGGGCGGTGGGCGAAGCGGGGCCGGCCGACGCTTCGCCGGCGGCGAAGCGGGCGCTGGCCCGCGATCTCGTGGGCCGCCATAGCGCTGGGTGTGGGCGTCGCGGCGGTGATGCTGGCGGCCGCGGCGGGGATCTGGGATCCCGGCGGGCGCCGGCAGCCCGACGGCGTCCCCACGTTGGCGGACACCGCCCCGGCTCAGCAGAAAACGGTGTTTCAGATGAACGACCCTGTCGGGGACGACCGCGGCCCGGGCGGGTACCGCTATCCCGGCCACCACACCTTTGTGCCCGGCTTGTTCGACCTCACCTCGTTTGCGGTCCGCACCGGCGGGCACCACGTGCATTTCGACCTCACGTTCCGGGCCATGGTCAACCCCTGGGACGCGCCCGAAGGCTTTCACCACCAGCTCATCGACATCTACATCGACACCACCCCCGGCGCGGGGCACACCGGCCCGCTGCGCCCCGGCCCCCGGGTGCGGTTCGATCCGAACCATGCTTGGGACGTGCGGTTGCGGGTCGCGCCCTTTGGCGGCACGCGCCTGCATCGCGCCGGGGATGGGCCCGATGAACCCGGGTGGACCGACGGGCTGGCCGCGGGCCTCGTGGCCGACGGCCGCACGATTCGCGCGTCGGTGCCGCAGGACGTCTTGGGCACGCCCCAGCCCTCATGGCGGTACTACGTCCTGGTGGGAGGGTTCGACCCCTTCGGCGAGGACGGGTATCGTCCGGTGCGGGCGGTGGCCACCGAGTGGAGCTTCGGCGGCGGCGACGACGCCGGGGCGGTGCCGCAGGTCATCGACCTCCTGGCGCCCCGCTTTTGGCCCAACCAAGCGCGGCAGCTGGGTTCCTTTACGGCGCCGGCCGGCGGGCCGGCGGTCCCTGCCCTGATTCATCCCGTAGGCGGAGGGCGGGCGGCGATGGCCTGGGCGACGCCGGTGTTGGGGGCGGCTGGGCTTCTCTTCGTGATGCTGGGCGCGACGGCGTGGTGGCGCCGGGCGCGGCTAGGTTCCCGCCGCTGAGAGCGCCGTTGGACGAGGGGTCGTGGGGGCTGGCGGCGCTCATGAAAGGCGGGGGCGTTGGCATGCTAGAGGTGGGCGGGCCGGCGGCGCCCGCGGTACCGCCGTCGGCGGGGGCGATGGTCACGCGCAGGATCGGCCGGGCAAAGGCCCGCTCCAGGTCGCGTTCGGCCGCGGCGGCTTCGTCGCCTCCGGCCAAGTAGCGGTCGGCGATGGGCAAACGCACCCGCACCCGCCGCTGGAACTGCTCGGGCGAAACCGTCATCCTGCGCTGTCCCTCCGGACCTCACCCTATGGACGGGCGCTGGCCCGGGGAATGGGAGCGGACTCCTGACTTGTGGGAGCAGGCACAGATTCACTGGCGGCCCGCAGCGGGGACAAGCCTGCACGAGCAGCCCGAATGGCTGGTGACCAACGGCCTTGGCGGGTTCGCCTGCGGCACTGTCTTGGGCGCGGCGTCCCGCCGCTACCACGGCTGGCTCATCGCCGCCCTCGCGCCCCCCGTGGACCGCCGGCTGCTGTGGGCCGGCGCCGAGGAGTGGCTGCGGACGCCCGCGGGTCAATGGCCCCTGGCCAACCACGACTACGGCGGCCTCCTGCACCCCGACGGCTGGCGGCGGCTCGTGTCTTGGCGGCTGTACCCGTTCCCCACGTGGCTGTGGAGCGTGGACGGCGTGCTGGTGGAGCGGACCTTGTTCATGGTCCGGGGCCAAAACGCGACGGTGGCCCGCTACCGCCTGCTGGCGGGCCCTTCCGTGGAGCTGGTGCTCAAGCCCTTCATCAATTGCCGGGACTACCATCACACCGTTCGGGCCACCGGGTGGGAGTTCCGGCAGGAGACCCTCCCGTATGGAACCCGCGTCACGGCATACCCCGGCGCACCGCCGCTGGTCCTCGCGGCCGGCAGTCCAGGCAGCGCCGGCGACAGCGCGCCCGATGGCCGTGCCCGCTACGACCCCGGCGGCCTTTGGTATTACAACTTCCACTACGCGTGGGAAGCCGAACGGGGCCTGGATCACGTGGAAGACCATTTCTGTCCCGGCGCCTTTCACATCCGGCTCGCAGGGTGCGGCGACAGCGCGGTGCTCGTCGGGTACTGCCCGCGTCCGGAGCCGCAGGAAGCCCCCGGGGACGGGGCACCGGCCCCGCCTTGGCACGACGGGCCCGCGGCTCTCTTTGTGTGGGCGGAGGCCGCCTACGGCGCGGCGGCGGACCGCCGCCGCCGCCTGGCCGCGGCCGCACCCGGGGGCGATCCCGATGGGCAGCGGCTGGCGCTGGCCGCCGACGACTTTGTCGCCTGGCGGCGGACGACGCGTGCAGCGACGCTGATCGCCGGCTACCCGTGGTTCACCGATTGGGGCCGCGACGCCATGATCAGCCTGCCGGGCCTGCTTTTGTGCACTGGCCGGCACCAAGCGGCCCGGGAGGTGCTCTTGACGTTCGCCGCCCACCGGCGGGAGGGCCTGGTGCCCAACCGGTTCGCCGACCACGGGGAGGGGGGCGGCGAACCGGCCGCCTACAACGCGGCCGACGCTTCGCTGTGGTTCGTGTACGCGGTGTGGAAGTACTGGTGCGCCACGGGTGACACCGTTACCACCCGCGCCGAGCTGCTGCCTGCGGCCGCGGACATTCTCCAGCATTACCTACGGGGCACGGCCTACGGCATCCACGTGGGTTCCGACGGACTGGTCTACGCCGGGCACCCGGGGGTGCAGCTCACGTGGATGGACGCCAAGGTGGGCGACTGGGTGGTGACGCCGCGCATGGGGGCGGCGGTGGAGATCAATGCGCTGTGGTATAACGCCCTGCGGGCGGTGGAAACCCTAGCGGGAAGGTGTGGCCGTCCTGACGCGGGCCAGTGGGGACGGCTGGCCGCAGCGGCCCGCCGCAGTTTCCTCCGGCGGTTCGCCCATCCCGACGGGTGGCTGCGGGACGTGGTCCAAGACACCGGTTCTTGGGCCGGGGCGGAGCCTACGGCCGTCGCCCAAGCCGGCTCCGCCCGTGCGCCCGCCCACGAACCGCTGCGTCCCAACCAACTGCTGGCCCTAGCGCTGCCCTTTCCCGTGGTAGGGAGGCGCAGGGGGCGGGCCATCCTCGAACGGGTGGCACGGGATTTGCTGACACCGGTGGGGTTGCGTACGCTGGCTCCCGGCGACCCCGAGTACCGCGGGCGATACACGGGCGACCAGTGGCAGCGGGACGCCGCCTATCACCAGGGCACGGTCTGGCCCTGGCTGCTGGGTCCCTTCATCAGCGGGTTTCTCCGCTGTCACGGGCGAACGCCCGAGACCGTGGCCGCCGCCCGCGTCCGGCTGGAACCCCTGCGCCACCACTTGCGGTGCGAGGGCGCGCTGGGGCAGGTGTCCGAGATCTTCGACGGCGACCCGCCGCACGTTCCCCGGGGCTGCTTCGCCCAGGCGTGGAGCGTCGCCGAGTGGCTGCGGGTGTGGGCGGAGGAACTGGAGGTTGCCGATGATCGTCCGGGAGTTCATGCAGACCGCGGTGGTGACGGCCGCCCCAGACACCGCCCTGGGTGACGTGGCCGCGTTGATGGTGCGCCATCGGGTCGACGGCGTGCCGGTGGTGGACGGGGAGCGGCTGGTGGGGATGATCACCGCCGCCGAGTTCCTGCGGCTGCTTGTGCCCAACCGGGTGCGGTTTCTGGACGTGGACCTCTACCTGCGCCCGAGGCGCCTGCACCAAGAGGTGCTCAGGGAGATCGCCGGCGTGCGGGCCAAAGACATCATGGCCCGCGCCGTGCACACGGTGGCGCCGGACGCGCCGCTGGAGCAGGTCATCGGCTTCCTCACCGAACACGGCTTGCGCCACCTGCCCGTGGTCGAGGGGGGTCGGCTGGCGGGCATGATTGACCGCATCGACGTGGTGCGCTTGTTCACGCATGGATCGTACCAGGAGGAAACGAGCGGATGACGCGGCACATTTTGATGCTCTCGTGGGAATACCCGCCCCGGGTCGTCGGGGGGCTTGCCCGCCACGTGTGCCATCTCAGCCGGGCCCTGGCCAAGCTGGGACACCGGGTCACCGTGCTCACCCAGGAGGCGCCCGGCGCGGACACCCACGAGTGGGACGCGGGCGTGGAGGTGCTGCGGCTGCCGGTTCACGGGCCAGCGCCGCTGGACTTCCCCGGCTGGGTGATGCGCCTCAACCTGGAAATGGTGGAGCGGGCCCTGCACCTGCTTGTGTGCGGGCGGCGATTTGACCTGGTGCACGCGCACGACTGGCTGGCGGCGTACGCGGGCAAGGCGCTGAAACACGGGCTGGCGGTGCCCCTGGTGGCCACCATCCACGCCACGGAGCACGGGCGCAACAACGGCCTGCACAACGACTTGCAGCGCCACATCGGCAGCGTGGAGTGGTGGCTCACCTACGAGGCGTGGCGGGTCATCTGCTGCAGCCGCTTTATGGAAGAAGAAGTGCGCCGCGTCTTCCAGCTGCCGGCCGACAAGATCCGGGTCGTGCCCAACGGGGTGACGGTGCCCGAGGAACCTGTAGATCCCGAGCAGGACGCGGCGTTCCGGGTCCGCTTCGCCGAGCCCCATGAGGCGCTGGTGTTCTTCCTGGGCCGGCTCGTGTTTGAAAAAGGCGTGCATGTCCTGCTGGATGCGGTGCCGCGGATCCTCGAGCGCCACCCGGCGACGCGGTTCGTCATCGCCGGCGAGGGTCCCGCCCGCCCCGATCTGGAGGCCCAGGCCCACCGCCTAGGCGTCGCCGACCGGGTTGCCTTCTACGGCTATGCCAACGACAGGGACCGGGACCGCTTTCTCCGCACCGCCCAGGTGGCCGTGTTTCCCAGCCTGTATGAACCCTTCGGCATCGTGGCGCTGGAGGCCATGGCGGTCGGCACGCCGGTGGTGGTGACCGCCACCGGCGGTTTCCAAGAGATCGTCCGTCACGGCCACAACGGCCTTTTGGCGCTGCCGGGCAACGCCGAATCCCTGGCCCACAACGTGGTCGCACTGCTCTCGGCGCCGGGGCTGGCCGACAAGCTGCGCCGCAACGCCCTGCGCCACGTGCAGGAGCACTGCGCGTGGGAGCACATCGCCGCCCGGACCGCGGCCGTGTACGAAGAGGTGCTGGCCGAGTGGGCCGAGACCCGGTGGGACGCGGCCTTGGCTCGCCGGCGGGCGGAAGCCGAGCAGCTGTGGCCCTCGGTGGACGCCCTGGTGACGGTGCCGCCTAGCCGGTACACGGAAACCCGCGCCCCCGTCACTGCCGTGGCGCAGGCCAACCGCAACGGACCGCGCCCCTAGCGGCCCGGTCGCCTCCACACCTGCGCGCTCTGCTAGGCGCCTGCCCGTTGGGCCCCGGCGGGCACCGGCAGCCACGCGCCGTTGGTGCCGGCCGGGGGTGGCGCCGCCGCCACGGGGGTTTCTGCGTACACGCGGTAGTCCAGCCACGGGAAGATGTTGTCCCGCCGCTCCACGTCGGCGAGCCAGCCCTCGTCCACCGCCCCCGCCTGGATCTGCTCGTACAGCCGCGCGAACCGCCCCAGGTGGTCGTTGGTGCGCCGCACCGCGTACTCCACCATCGTGCCCGTCTTCATGATGAACGCCCAGTCGCTGCTTTGGGCGAGCAAGAGCTCCCGCGCGGCTTGATTGAGCGCCCGGCGGGTGAGGGGGTCGGGCGCCGGGTGCCGCGCGGCCAGCTCCGCCATGCGCGCGGCCGCCATGTGCAGGTGCGGGTAGATCCAGTCGTTGGCGCCGTTGAGCCACACCTCGCTGTAGCCGTTGTAGCCCCAGCTGGACATGGACGGCTGCGCCACGGGGTTGCGGGGGTGCAGGTCCAGGTACTCACTGGGGGTGGTGAGGGCGAGGGTGTCCTGATCGTAGGCGAGCTTGCGCACCAGGAAGTCCAGCCACTGGGGCCCTTCATACCACCAGTGGCCGAACAGCTCCGCATCGTACGGGGCGACCACGATGGGCGGCCGGTCCATGTGGGCCCGCAGGTACTCCACCTGCTTGTGGCGGTTGAACATGAAGTTGCCCGCGTGGATGGCGGCCTTCTCCCGGGCGGCGTCCGGGTCATAGGGCGCTTTGGCCGCCGTGGGCCCGGTGACCCGGTAGTACTTGATGCCCGTGTGCTTGCGCACGCCCGCCTTGAGCCAGGGGCGGAGGTAGTCGTCGTCCAGGTCGTACCCGATGTCCCGGTAGAAGTCCCGGTAATCCCCGTCGCCCGGGTAGCCTTCGGTCGCGCTCCATACCTGCTTGGACGATTCCACGTCGCGGCCGAAGGCGGCCACGGCGGAGCCGGGGCAATAGACGGGCGTGAACACCGCGTAGGGCGGCCGGGGCCGCGCGTGCAGCAGGCCGTGGGTTTCCACGATGAACCAGCGGACGCCGCAGCCGGCCAGGATCTCGTCGTCGGGCGGGCTGTAGCCGCATTCGGGCAGCCAAAAGCCTGCGGGTTCCCGCCCGAAGGCCCGGCGATGGGCCTCGACGCCCACCGCGACCTGCGCCCGCACCGCGGCGCGGTGGGGATGCATGAGGGGCAAGTACCCGTGGGTGGCGGCGGAGGCCAACAGCTCTAGCCGGCCGGTGTCCGCAAAGCCGCGCAGCGCGCCCAGCAAGTCGCCGCGGTACTCCTCGACAAATTGCTGCCGCGCTCTCAGAAACCTGCGGTGGTACATGCGCGCCAGGCGATGAAACGCGGGTTCGGTGGACGTGCGCTGCATCTCCTGCTCGGCCAGGGCGATGAGCCCCTCCAGGTGGCGCACGTAGCGCTCCCGCAGCAGTTGGTCGCCCAGCATGGCCGCGAGGGTGGGGGTGACGGACATGGCCAGCTTCCAGGGCACCCCATCCCGTTCCCAGCCGGCGAAAACGTTCAAAAGCGGCAGGTAGCACTCGGTGATGGCTTCAAACAGCCAGTCTTCCTCCAGCACCGCCTCGCGCTCGGGGTGGCGCACAAACGGCAAGTGGGCATGGAGCACCAGGGCCAGATACCCTTGTGGTTGTGCCAAGGGCGCGCCTCCTTCGCCCAGGATCCGTCAGTACGTTTCTCGGGTGACCACCGGCGTCACCGCTTGGCGCCGGCCGTCGGGAAACCGGGCCTCCACAGGGAGCACCGCGGTGCCGTCGGGGAGGGAGCACCGGAACCGGAAGGAACCGTCGGGTTGCACGGGGACCGCTTGGCCGTGGACCAGCACGTTGGCTCCGGGGTCGCTCACGCGGCCGTAAAGGATGAGCTCGGCGTCCACCGTCAACGCCGCCTGTGGGGCGGCGCGCAGGGGCCAGTAGCCCGGGCTCGCAGGGGCCAGCGCGAAACCGCTGCCCGCGGCCGCCGCGCGCCACTCCCGCTGCAGGAAGAGTCCGGGGCTGGTCCCGCCCCACGCCCCGGGGGACAGCAGCCGGTACGCGGCCTCCACCGACATCCAGCCCGCCTCAGCCCATTCCGACACGGTGCCCGGCGGCGTGTGGACGACGTTGGAGCGGGCGATGGGCACGAAGCTCCAGGAGGTGCCGGCGCCGATCTCCGCGATCAGGGTGCGGCCCGGCCGGTCCAGGTGGATGTACCAGCGGTCGCGCCATGACACCACGAGGTCCGTGTACGTCCCGCCGTCTGCACCCTGAGCGCCGGTCAGATCGTGGAGGCGCAGGACCAGCTGAGGCGTTTCACCGTCGGATGCCAGCCGGCGCGCCGCGTCGTGCCAGCTGGCGGCCGTCACTTCCCAGAAGGCGAAGACGCACCAGGGATCCCGCACCAGCAGGGTGAGCCGGTCGGTGCCGTATCCGGGCGGCAGCTCATAGGGTCCGTCCCGCACCGGGTCGGTCCCACCGGCGGGCGCCAGGCCGCCGTGGGGCGGGCGGTGCTGTGCTTCCTGCCGGTACACGTCCGCCCCGGCCGCCCCGTCGCCCAGGCCGTGCCCGGCGAAGGAGCTGCCGGCAGCCAGGGGCCCGGCGCCCAGGCCGATGTCTCCCGGGCCCGGACCGGTTTGCCCCGGGCCCGGACCGGTTTGTCCCGGGCCCGGGCGGCCCACCCAGGCGTGGGCTTCGGTTTCCCATGGCGCGGCTGTCACCGGCTCCCGCCCCCCTTGACCGTGTGTAGGATGTGTCCGGGGCGCGGAATCTATGACGGCACTGCGCCGCAACCTACACGCGGAGGGGTGTCGATGCCGCGGCCTTTGGTGGTGGGCAACGGGCGGCTTTTGATCACGTTCGACGGCGACTACGCCATGCGGGACCTGTACTATCCCCACGTCGGGATGCTCAACCAGTTGTGCGGGCACAAGAACCCCGTCGGCGTCTGGGTGGACGGCCGGTTCAGCTGGGTGGGCGGGCCGGCCTGGCAGCGGTCGCTGGAATACGAGGAAGACACCCTCGTCACCCGGGCGACGCTGACCCACGACGAGCTGGCGTTGCGGCTGGTGGCCCAGGACGCGGTCCACGTCCGCCGGGATGTGTACCTGAAAAGAGTGGAGGTGCACAACCTGGCGCCTGCCGCCCGGGAAGTGCGCGTCTTTTTCCCGTACGACCTGTGCGTGGACCAGACGGACATCGGCGACACGGCCCTGTATGACCCCAGCGTCGACGGCGTCCTCCACTACAAACGGGACAAGTGTTTCCTCATCGCCGGCTGGCTTCCCGACGCTCCCGCGGGCCAGCAGGGGCTGTTCCAGTACGCGACCGGCACCAAGCGGTTCGGCGGCGCGGAGGGCACGTGGCGGGACGCTGAAGATGGGCACCTGGAGGGGAACCCCATCGCGCAAGGGTCGGTGGACTCGGTCATGAGCTTCCGGCTGCTGTTGCCCGCGGGGGGCCGGCAGGTGGTCCATCACTGGGTCGCCGTGGGGCGCAGCTTTGAGCAGGTCCGGCGGCTGCACGCCGAGGTGCGCGAACGGGGCCTCGCAGCGCTCTTGGAAGAGACCCGCGCCTACTGGCGGGCGTGGGTCACCAAGCGCGACCGGGACTGGGCCGACCTGCCGCCGCCGGTGGTGCGGTTGTTCAAGCGCAGCCTGCTCCTCATCCGGACCCAAATCGACCATGAGGGCGCGATCTTGGCCGCCAACGATTCGGACATCCTCCAGTTCAACCGGGACCACTACAGCTACATGTGGCCCCGGGACGGGGCGCTGGTGGCTCACGCTCTGGACCGGGCCGGCTACCCGGAGCTGACGCGGGCCTTTTACCGCTTCTGCGCGCAGGTGCTGGCGCCCGGGGGGTTTTTCTGGCACAAGTACAACCCCGACCGGTCGGTGGGCTCCAGCTGGC
Source organism: Limnochordales bacterium (assembly GCA_036562195.1). Classification (GTDB taxonomy): domain Bacteria; phylum Bacillota; class Limnochordia; order Limnochordales; family ZCTH02-B6; genus ZCTH02-B6. The sequence goes on along the minus strand of DATCKT010000160.1, from coordinate 28,897 downwards.
ACCCGTGGCTGGTGCACGGCCAGGTGCAGCTGCCCATCCAAGAGGACGAGACGGCGCTGGTGCTGTGGGCTTTGGGCCAGTTTTTCCGGTTGGAGCGGGATCTGGAGTTCATCGAGTCCCTCTACGAACCGCTCATCAAACCGGCCGCGGACTTCCTGGCTGACTACCGGGACGCGTGCACCGGACTGCCTTTGGACAGCTACGACCTGTGGGAGGAGCGCCGGGGGGTGTTTACCTTCACCGCGGCCGCGGTGTGCGGGGGGCTCCGGGCAGCCGCCCGCCTGGCCGCCTTATGGGGCGAGACCGACCGCTCCCGGCGCTACCGCGACGCGGCCCGGCAAGTGCGGGACGCCATCGAGCGGCACCTTTACTCGGCCGAGGAAAGCCGGTTTCTGCGGGGACTGGTCATGCGCGGAGACGGCAGCCTCGCGCCCGACCCGACGCCCGAGAGCAGCGTGGCCGGCTTGTTTCTGTTCGGCGTCTTGCCGGCAACGGATCCGCGGGTGGCCAAGACCATGGAGCAGGTGCGGGATGCGCTCTGGGTCAAAACGCCCGTGGGCGGCATCGCCCGCTACTACCGGGACTACTATTTCTGCCGCAGCGACGATTTCCAACGCATACCGGGAAACCCTTGGGTCATCTGCACCCTGTGGCTCGCCCAGTGGTACATCGCCACCGCCAACCGGCCGCAGGATTTGCGCCCGGCGGTGGAGCTGTTGGATTGGGTGGTGGACCGTGCCTTGCCCAGCGGCGTGCTGGCGGAGCAGTACCACCCCGAAACCGGCCAGCCCTTGTCGGTCGCACCCCTGACCTGGTCCCACGCCACGTACGTGTGGACGGTCGTCGACTACCTGGAACGGCACGCTGGGCTGCGGGACCGGGAGATATGGGCCCACGCCTGGCACATGCGGGCTTAAAGCCGCGCCCGGCATAGGAAATCCTGCCTTTTTGAAAAGGAAACGCGGAAGGGTGCCCCGAAATGGGCACCGGGTGATCCGCCGCGATGTGGCATCATCGCCATCGGGCCTGGGCGGCCTGCGTCCTCCTTGCCCCGGCCCTCCTCATGGTCTTGGCAGTCCTTACCGTGTGGGCGGCGGCCGCGGCCCCTCCCGCCTTGGCCGTGCCCGATCTCCCCGAAGTGTACCGGCAGGATGGCTTCCTCATGCAGACGCTGCTCCAGGTGGCAGCGGGCGACGTCACCGGCGAGGGCCGGGCGCAGCTGGTGCTGTCGGGGCGCAACTACGAATCCCAAGAGAACTACATCTACGTCTTGCGCTGGACGGGCCGCCGCTTCGAGGTGGTGTGGCAAAGCCCCAATTTGTGGGAGCCCGTCAGCCACCTGGCCGTAGCGGTGGGCGACTTCACCGGCCTGGGCCGGGCCCAGATCGCGGTCCTCACCCGCACCCGCCTGCGCCTGTTCGCGTGGCAAGACGGCCGCATGCAACTCATTCACGAAGAAGCCGGTTGGGGTGCGCCGGAAGAAATCGGCGTCGTGCGCCACCCGCACCATCCTTACGACCTCATCGCCATGAGCCGCCAGCACGCGGTGGAGGACAACGTGCCCCAGAAGGGCGTCGAGCTTTTGGGTTGGCGCAACGGCCGCTTTCGCCTGCTCTGGGAAACCCCCACCATCGGCCGGGTGCGGGCCATCACCGGCGGCGATTTGAACGGCGACGGCGTGTGGGAGCTGGTGGTGGAGGAGGGGACCGGCCGCAATCCCGGTGACATTCAGGTGTGGACGTGGGGGGCGGCGGGCTACGAGCGGCTACATGAGGAAACGCTGCGGGAAGCGCCGGCCTTTGCCCTGTCCGCCGTGCCCTCCGGAGCCCGGCACCTTCTGGCCGTGGCCGACGACCGCGGCCGGGCGGCCGTATACCGATTGACCAGTGCCTTTGAGCTCTTGGCCGAATCGGGCCGCAGCCTGGGCTGGGCCGTGGCGTCGGTGGCGGCGGCGGATTTCCTGGGCAACGGGGGCCTGCAGCTGGCCGTGGTCGGCTACCCCAGCCGCCTGCACGTGGTGCAGTGGGAGGCGGGACCATGAATCGGGAGATCGGCGTCGGCGCGGGTCCGGGGCGGGCACCGGGCCGCCGCATCGTGATTGGGAACGGCCGGCTGGTGACGCCGGAGGGGCTGGTGGACGACGGGCTCGTGATCATCGCCGGCGACAAGATCGTCTACGCCGGCGCGGCCGCGGGCGCGGGCGGTTTCCTGGACCAAACCCGCGGGGCCGAGGAGCTGGACGCGGGCGGGGGCTACATCTGCCCCGGCTTCATCGACGGCCACGTCCATGGGGGAGGCGGCGCGGACGTGATGGACGCCACCGCGGGGTCAATCGCGCAAATGGCCCGCACCCATGCCGCGCATGGCACCACTCGCCTGGTGGCTACTACCATGAGCGCGCCGCTGGAGCATTTGCTGGACGTGGCCGCCGTGGTGCGGCCCATGGTGGGGGTGAGCACGGGCGGCGCCCGGCTGCTGGGTGTGCATCTAGAAGGCCCCTACCTCAACCCGGCGCGGCGCGGGGCCCACAACGCCGCCTACCTGCGTCCGCCGGATTTGGCGGAGCTGGCGCGGCTGTACGCCGCGCTGGGGCCCGCCCTGGTGACCTTAACCCTGGCGCCGGAGCTGCCGGGGGCCGAGGCCGCCATCCGGTGGCTGGCGGAGCGGCGGGTGAACGTCTCCATCGGCCATACGGCCGCGACCTACGAACAGGCGCTGGCGGCGGTGGACGCGGGTGCGCGGACGGCCACCCACGCCTTCAATGCCATGGAAGGCCTGCACCACCGGGCGCCGGGCTGCCTGGGCGCCGTGCTCGTGGACGGGCGCGTGCGGGCGGAGCTGATCGCCGACGGCGTGCACGTGCATCCGGGCGCCATGCGGCTTTTGTACCGGTGCAAGGGAGCGGCCGGCGTCATGCTGGTCACCGATGGCATGCGGGCGGTCGGCTGCCCGCCGGGGGAATACACCCTGGGAGATCTGCCCGTGGTGGTGCGGGACGGCCAAGCGCGGCTCAGGGATGACCCGTCGGCGCTGGCGGGCAGCGTGCTGACCATGGCCGAGGCGGTGCGGGTCATGGTGCGGCGGGTGGGCGTGCCGCTGGTAGAGGCCGTCGGGATGGCCACCTGGACGCCGGCGGAGGGCCTGGGCGTCGCCGGCCGGTTGGGCCGCCTGGCCCCCGGATACGAGGCCGACCTAGTCATTCTGGACGAGGATCTCGCGGTACGTATGACTATGGTGGCGGGAGAGATTGTGTTTTCGCGATGAACGTCATCGTTGTTCCGGACTACGAGCAGATGAGCCTCAACGCCGCGGCCGCCGTGGCGGCAGCCATCAAGGCGGGGCCCCGCATCGTCCTGGGCTTGCCGACGGGCAATACCCCCAAGGGCATGTACCGGGAGCTGGTGCGCCTGCACCAAGCCGGGGAGCTGGATTTTGCGGGCGTCGTCACCTTCAATCTGGACGAGTACTGGGGCCTTGGGCCCGAGCACCCCATGAGCTTTGCCTATTTTATGTGCACCCATCTGCTCGCGCACGTCAACGTCGCCCCCGGCAACGCCCACTGGCCCGACGCGGGCGTGTCGGGCGCGGACCCGGACGCTGCGTGCCGGGCGTACGAGGACCAAATCCGCGCCGCCGGGGGACTGGACCTGGTGGTGCTGGGCATCGGCAGCAACGGCCATATCGGTTTCAATGAACCGGGCACGCCCTTTGACTCCGCCACACACTTGGTGCGCCTGACGGAAGAAACGCGGCTGGCCAACTATCGCGGCTACGGGTTCCAGGACTTGCGGGATGTGCCTGAATTCGGCATCACCATGGGGATTGGGACCATCATGGCCGCCCGCCGAGTGCTGTTGTTGGCTTCGGGCCGGGAGAAGGCCGCCGCCGTGGCCCGGGCGGTGAATGGGCCGGTGACCGAGGCGGTGCCCGCCTCCGTCCTGCAGCGCCACCCGGACGTGACGCTGATCCTGGACGAAGCGGCCGCCTTTGCCCTTTCGGCGCCGCCGGCGTAGAATGGAGGTGAGGCGATGGCCGAGTCGGCCGCGCGTCCGGCAATGGGGCGCGAAGCACCCGTAGCCCGGCCGCGCGGCATCCCCGCAGGGCGGCCGCGGCAGCCGTGAGGAACGGCCGCCGCCGCAAGGCCGGCAGGGGGGTCGTGTAACCTCGACTCCGGCGCGGCCAGACGGGGGGAGGACGATGGAACCGGTCCGGTTCGTCATCATTACCGGCCTGTCGGGGGCCGGCAAGAGTGAAGCCATGCGCTCCTTCGAGGACCTTGGCTACTTTTGCGTGGACAACCTGCCGCCGGCCCTGATCCCGAAGTTCGCCGAACTGTGCGCCAAGTCCGGCGGCCAGGTGGGCCATGTGGCGCTGGTCATCGACATCCGGGGCGGGCAGTTCTTCGCGCACCTGTTTGACGCCCTGGCGGAGCTGGAAGCCGTCGGGTTCCAGTACACCATCGTGTTTCTGGAGGCTTCGGACGAGGTGCTGGTGCGCCGGTTCAAGGCCACCCGCCGCCGCCACCCGCTAGTGCCCGACGGCCGGGTGCTGGACGGCATCCGGGAGGAACGGCGACGGCTGCAGGAGCTGCGGGGCCGCGCCCACCATATCCTGGACACGTCGCACATGACGCCCCGCGAGCTCAAAGAGCGCATCGCGTACCTGTTTACGCCGGGACAAGCCGAGGGGCTGGCGGTCACCGTCATGTCCTTTGGTTTCAAGAACGGCGTGCCCATCGACGCGGACCTGGTGTTCGACGTGCGCTTTCTGCCCAACCCCCATTGGGTGGAGGACCTGGCGGAGATGACGGGCAACGACCCGGCGGTGGAAGAGTACGTGTTCAAATGGCCGGTGACCCAGCGGTTCATGGAGAAGCTGTACGACCTGCTGGACTTCTTGATGCCGCAGTACACCCGCGAGAACAAGAGCCACTTGCTGATCGGCATCGGCTGCACGGGCGGCCGGCACCGGTCGGTGGCCGTCGCCCGGCGCGTCGGCGAGTTCCTGCAGGGGCGAGGTTTCCGGGTGGCCGTCCAGCACAGGGACCTGGAGGAGTAAGGACGCCCGGCACCGGCCGGGAACATGCCGGGCACCCCGGCCGGAAGCACCCGGACCCGGACAACGGAGGGTTCGCAAGGGGGGACGCGGGTGGACGTCTGGAAATGGCTGTATCCGGGCATGGGCGTCAAGCGCTGGCTCCTGGTGATGGCCGTCGGGATGCTGTGCGTCAGCGGCGGCTTCACCCTCGTCGTCGACGTGAACGTGCTGGGCACGGTGGAGCGGAGTGTGGCCGCCTCCATCGGGCGGCTGGTGGGCGGCCTGCCCCAGGCGGCGCCCGTGGCGGGGCTTGTGGTCATCGCCGGCGGCGTCGCCCTCATCGTTTTTGGCCTGCGCCAGACCATCCGCTCCCTGCTGGCGGTGGTGCTGCCCGACCAGGTGGAAAGCCTGGCCAGCCTTGTGTACCGGCGGCAACATTTGCGCCGCGGACCGCGGGTGGTGGCCATCGGCGGCGGGACGGGCCTGAGCACCCTCCTGCGGGGCCTCAAAGGCTTCACCAGCAACATCACCGCCATCGTCACCGTGGCCGACGACGGGGGCAGCTCGGGCCGCCTGCGGGTGGAGATGGGCGTCCCGCCGCCCGGCGACGTGCGCAACACCCTCGTGGCCTTGGCCGACACCGAACCGTTGATGGAACGGCTGTTCCAGCACCGCTTCCAGGTGGGCGAAGGGCTCAAGGGGCACAGCTTCGGCAACCTGTTCATCGCGGCCATGACCGAGATCACCGGCGACTTCGAGCAGGCGGTGCGGGAGTCCAGCAAGGTCCTGGCCGTGCGGGGGCAGGTGTTGCCGGCCACGGTGCAGCCCGTGACGCTGGTGGCCGAGTTCGCCGATGGAACCCGGGCGGCGGGCGAAAGCCAGCTGCCCCGGGTCGGAAAACCCATCCGGCGGGTGAGCCTGGAGCCGCCCGACGCCCAGCCCCTGACCGACGCCCTGAGGGCCATCCGCGAGGCGGACGTCATTGTCCTCGGTCCAGGCAGCCTGTACACCAGCGTCCTGCCCAACCTGCTGGTGCCCGGCATCGCCGACGCCATCCGCCGCTCCCGGGCCATGCGGGTGTATGTGTGCAACGTCATGACCCAGCCCGGCGAAACCGACGGCTACTGCGCCTCCGACCATGTGCGGGCGTTAATCGATCACGCAGGCCCCGGAATCGTGGATTACGCCATCCTCAACGTCGGCCGCGTCCCGCCGGCGCTGGCGGAGAAGTACCGCCGGGAGGGCGCGTACCCGGTCAAAGCCGACTTGCCCGCCGTGCGGGCCCTGGGCGTGGTGCCCGTGGCCCGGGCCCTGATGAGCCAATCGGACCTGGCCCGGCACGACTCGGAGAAGCTGGCCCTGGCCGTCCGCGATCTTTGGGAAACCCACCGGGCCGCGCGCGGCCAGACGGCCATGGCGTGGATGGCGCGTCTGTTGCCGGCCTGGGCCCGGCGCGACCACGGGTGAGCGGCCGTGGACGCCAGGACGACGACAGAAGGTGACGCGGATTGTCTTTCGCCGCCGGCTTGCGGGATGAGCTGGCCCGGGTGCTGCCGCGGCGGCGCTGCTGCCAGCAGGCGGAGTTGGCCGTGCTCGTGGCGCTGGACAGCCGGCCTGAAAGCGGCGCCCCGGCGGCGGGCCTGACCGTGGAGGCCGCCAATGCGGCCGTGGCCCGCAAGCTGTACACGCTGGCCAAGCGGGTGTGGGGCGTCTCCCCGCGGGTGACGCGCACGGCGCGGGGCCGCCGCATCCGCTACTTGGCGGAACTGCCGCCGCTGCCGGCGGAACCGGCCGGCGGGGGCGGCCCCGCCGCCCAAGGACACCCCGGTTTCCCCGGGGCGGGCTGGACGGCGCCCCCGGAGCGGGACTGCTGCCGGCGGGCGTACGTGCGGGGCATGCTGCTCAGCCGGGGATCCATGACGGATCCGGAAACGGGGTATCATCTTGAAGTGGCCCTGGATACGGTCCAGCAGGCCGACGACCTGCGCAAGGTGCTCGCGCGCTACGGCGTGCGCGCGGGCGTGATGCTCCGCAAAGGGAAGCCGGTGGTCTACATCAAGGACGCGGACGACATTGCCGAGGTGCTGCGCCTAAGCGGCGGCCACGGGGCGCTCTTGGCCCTGGAGGACTTCCGGGTGCTCAAGGAAATGCGCAACCAGATCAACCGCCTGGTCAACGCCGAAGCGGCCAACGTGGAGAAAACGGTGGCGGCCGCCATGCGGCAGCTGGACGATATCCGTTTCATCGACGAGCGGTTGGGGCTGGGCAAACTGCCGCCGTCGCTGGCGCAAGTGGCGCGGCTGCGCCTGGAGCACCCCGACGTGAGCCTGGCCGACTTGGGCCAGCTGGCGGAACCGCCCTTGACCAAGTCCGCGGTGAACCACCGCCTGCGGCGGCTGGCGGCCCTGGCGGACCAACTGCGGAGGAATTCGCCCGCGGACAGTGGAAACTAGATCCGGTTCGTGACATGAGTCAGCGCGCAGGCGCAAGCCTAGGAGGGAGTGCTGTTTCATGGCGGTACGGGTAGCGATCAATGGGTTCGGGCGCATCGGGCGGCTGGTGCTGCGGGGTGCGCTCAACGACCCGGACGTGGAGTTCGTGGCGATCAACGACTTGTCCGACGCCGCGACGCTGGCCCATTTGCTGAAGTACGACTCGGTGCACGGGCAGCTGCCGGTGGACGTGCGGGCCGAGGGCGATTCCATCGTGGTCGGAAACCGGCGCATCAAGATGCTGGCGGAGAAAAACCCCGCCGACCTGCCCTGGCGGGAGCTGGGCGTGGAGTACGTGGTGGAATCGACGGGGCTGTTTACCTCGCGGGACAAGGCCGAGCTGCACTTGCAGGCCGGCGCCCGCAAGGTCATCATCAGCGCTCCCGCCAAGGATGAGGACATCACCATCGTCATGGGCGTCAACCACGAGCAGTACGACCCGGCCAAGCACCATGTGGTGTCCAACGCCTCCTGCACCACCAACTGCCTGGCGCCCGTGGCTAAGGTGCTGGACGACAACTTCGGCCTCAAGCGGGGCTGGATGACCACCGTCCACTCGTATACCAACGATCAGCGCATCCTCGACCTGATCCACAAGGACCTGCGGCGGGCCCGGGCGGCGGCCATGAACATTGTGCCCACCACCACCGGCGCGGCCAAGGCCGTGGGCTTGGTGCTGCCGCACCTCAAGGGCAAGCTGGACGGCTTTGCGTTGCGCGTGCCGACCCCCGACGTGTCGCTGGTGGACTTGGTGGCCGAGCTGGCCAAGCCGGCCACACCGGAGGAGATCAACGAGGCGTTCCGGAAGGCGGCGGAAGGCCCCATGAAGGGCATCCTGGGCATCACCCACGAACCGCTGGTTTCCATGGACTTCCGCGGCGATTCCCGTTCGTCCATCGTGGACGGTTCCTTGACCAGGGTGATGGACGGCAACCTGGCCAAGGTGGTCTCGTGGTACGACAACGAGTGGGGCTACTCCATGCGGGTCGTCGACCTGATCAAGTACATGCGCGGGCGGGAATGACCCATGGGCCGGAAGCTGGGCGTTGCCGATTTGGATGTGGCCGGCCGGCGGGTGCTGGTGCGGGTCGACTTCAACGTGCCCCTGCAGGACGGGCAGATCGCGGACGACAGCCGCATCCGCGCCGCCTTGCCCACCATTGAGCACCTGCGCCGGGCGGGCGCGCGCGTCATCCTCGTCAGCCACCTGGGCCGGCCCAAGGGCCAGGTCGTGGACAAGCTGCGCCTGGACCCGGTGGCCCGCCGCCTCAGTGAGCTGTTGGGCATCGACGTGCGCAAAGCCGACGACTGCATCGGGCCGGCGGTTGAGCAGATGGTCGCGGCCATGCAGGACGGCGACGTGCTGCTCCTTGAAAACGTGCGTTTCCACGCGGGCGAGGAGAAAAACGATCCGGAGTTCGCCAAGGCGCTGGCCGCGTTGGCGGATCTGTACGTGAACGACGCCTTCGGCACCGCCCACCGGGCCCACGCCTCCACGGAAGGCGTGGCGCGCCTGTTGCCGGCAGCGGCCGGTTTCCTGATGCAGCGGGAAATCGAGATCATGGGGCGCGCCTTGACCGAACCGGAGCGGCCGTTCCTGGCCGTGTTGGGCGGCGCCAAGGTCAGCGACAAGATCGGCGTCATCCGGAACTTGTTGACGAAGGTGGACACCATCGCCATCGGCGGCGGCATGGCCTACACGTTCCTCAAGGCCAAGGGGCTGGAGGTGGGCCGGTCGCTTTTGGAAGAGGAGCGGATCCCGCTGGCCCAGGAGCTCTTGCAAGAAGCGGCCTCCCGGGGCGTGGAGCTGCTTTTGCCCGTGGACGTGGTGGTGGCCGACCGGTTCGCACCGGACGCCCAGCACAAGGTGGTGCCGGTGGACGCCATTCCACCCGACTGGCAAGGACTGGACATCGGCCCCGCCACGCGGGAGCTGTTCGTCGCGGCGGTGCGGCGGGCCCGTACCATCGTCTGGAACGGGCCGATGGGCGTCTTTGAATGGGAACCCTTCGCGCAAGGGACGCTGGCCATCGCCCGGGCCATGGCGGAGGCCAATGCCACCACCATCGTGGGCGGCGGCGACTCGGTCGCCGCCGTGGAGCAGGCCGGCGTCGCGGATCGCATCACCCACATCTCCACAGGCGGCGGCGCGTCGCTGGAGTTCCTGGAAGGCAGGGAGCTGCCCGGAGTCGCGGCGCTGTGGGACAAGCCCGCCGCGAGCCGGTGACGGAGGGAACACGATGCGCACGCCGCTCATCGCGGCCAATTGGAAGATGTACAAGACGACGGCGGAAGCCGTCCAATACGGACAACTGCTGCTCAAAGAGTTGGCCGGGCGCGGCATCCGCGTCGTGAGCGAGGCCGGCCCTGCCCCAACGGCGGGGGCCGACGCGGACGGCGCCGGGGCGCCTGCCGGCCCCGTTGCGGCCGGCGGCCGCAGCGCGCGGGGCGTGCAGGTGGTCGTCTGCCCGCCCTTTACCGCCCTGGCCGCGCTGGGCGGGGTGTTGGCGGGCAGCGCCGTCGCCCTGGGCGCCCAGAACATGCACTGGGAGGCGGCCGGCGCCTATACCGGCGAGATCGCGGCGCCGATGCTCCTCGACCTCAAGTGCCGCTTCGTGATCCTGGGCCATTCCGAGCGGCGGCAGATGGGAGAAACCGATGAGCAGGTGCGCCGCAAGGTCCACGCTGCCCTGGCGGCGGGCCTCATCCCCATCGTCTGCGTCGGCGAGCGCCTGGAAGAGCGGCGGGCCGGGCAGACGGAGGCGGTGGTCACCGGCCAGGTGCGGGCGGCCTTGGCGGGCCTCCCCGCGGCGGACGGGAGCAAGGCGGTGATCGCTTACGAACCCGTCTGGGCCATCGGCACCGGGGAGTACGCGAGCCCCGAGGAGGCCAACCGGGTAATCGGCCTCATCCGCGCCACCTTGGCGGAACTGTTGGGCCGCGAGGCCGCCGCGGCCATGCGGATTTTGTACGGCGGCAGCGTGAAGCCGGACAACATTGGGCCGTTCATGCGGCAGCCCGAAATCGACGGCGCCCTGGTGGGCGGCGCCAGCCTCGACGCCCGCGGGTTCGTCGACATCATCCAGCAGGCGGAGGGAAGCGCGGCATGACCGTGATCGAAACCGTCAAGGCCCGGGAGATCCTGGACTCGCGGGGCAACCCCACCGTGGAGGTGGAGGTGCACCTCATGGACGGCAGCGTAGGCCGGGCGGCCGTGCCGTCGGGGGCGTCCACGGGCGCGTTTGAGGCGGTGGAGCTGCGGGACGGGGACAAGCGCCGCTACCTGGGGCGGGGTGTGCAACAGGCGGTAGAGAACGTACAGGAGCGCATCGCGCCCGAGCTGGTGGGCATGGACGCCCTGGAGCAGGTGGAGATCGACCGGCTCATGATCGAGCTGGACGGCACCCCCAACAAGAGCCGCTTGGGCGCCAACGCCATTCTGGGCGTTTCCCTGGCCGTGGCCAAGGCCGCGGCGGCCTCGGTCGGGCTGCCGCTGTACCGTTACGTGGGCGGCGCGGCGGCGCGGGATTTGCCGGTGCCCCTCATGAACATCCTGAACGGCGGCAAGCATGCCGACAACAACGTCGACATCCAGGAGTTCATGATCATGCCGGTGGGCGCCGCCACGTTCGCGGAGGGCCTGCGCATGGGCACTGAGGTGTTCCACGCCCTGAAGGCCGTGCTGCGGGAAAAGGGGCTGTCCACCGGCGTGGGCGACGAGGGCGGCTTCGCGCCGGACCTGCCGTCCAACAAGGCGGCCTTGGACGCCATTATGGAAGCCATCGAGCGGGCCGGCTACCGCCCCGGCGAGGACGTGGTGCTGGCGCTGGACGTGGCCTCCACGGAACTGTTCCGGGACGGCGTGTACCGCTTCCCGGGCGAAGGCGTGGAGCGGGACGCCGCGGGCATGATCGCCTTCTACAAGGAGCTGGTGGACAGCTATCCGGTGGTGTCCATCGAGGATCCCTTGAGCGAGGACGACTGGGAAGGCTGGGCCGCCATTACCCGCGAGCTGGGCGACCGGGTGCAGTTGGTGGGGGACGATCTGTTCGTCACCAACCCGGCCCGGCTGCAGCGGGGCATCGAGCTGGGCGTCGCCAACTCGATCCTGGTCAAGGTCAACCAGATTGGGACGCTCACGGAGACCTTGGAGGCCGTCAACATGGCCCACCGAGCAGGCTACACGGCCATCATGTCGCACCGTTCCGGCGAAACCGAAGACACCACCATCGCCGACCTGGCGGTAGCGGTCAACGCCGGGCAGATCAAGACCGGTGCACCCAGCCGGACGGACCGGGTGGCCAAGTACAACCAGCTGCTGCGCATTGAGGAGGAGCTGGGGGCGGCGGCCCGCTATCGCGGCCGGGCCGCGGTGGGCCGCCTGCGTCGCTGACCTTGAGCTTGGCACACCCCGCCGGGGGACCGCCCCGGCGGGGTGTCCTTGGCTAGGCCTTGACAGTTTATGGGATTGCGGTTGTAAACTCGAAAAAGCGTGTGCTAGAATGAACGCTGTGTGCACCGCTTGCGTCGGGGAGGTGGGGCCGTGGGCGTTTTTTTGATGATCCTCCAACTGCTCGTGTCCATCGGGCTGATCGCCGTGGTGCTCCTGCAGCGCAGCAAGGGCGAAGGCCTCGGAGCCGTCGGCGGCAGCGCGCAGATGTTTTTTGATCAAGCGCGCGGCGTCGACCGCGTCCTCGAGAAGGCGACGACGTATTTGGCTGTAGCTTTCTTGGTGCTGTCCATCATCATCAGCATCTGGGTGTGAGCGTGGGGAGGAGACGCCAATGGATGTGACGGCAACCGGGGCCTACCTGGGCCTGGGTGGCGGGGTGCTGGCGCTCCTGCTGGCCTGCTGGCTGTTTGCTAGGGTCAGCCGGCAGGACCCGGGCACCGAACGCATGCAGGAAATCGCCGCTGCGATCCACGAGGGGGCCCTCGCATTCTTGCGGCGGGAGTATCGCACCCTGGCGGTGTTCGTCATGGCCTTGGCCGCGGTCATTTACTTGTCCGGCACGCTGCGCGGCACAGGCGACATGCCGCCCGCGACGGCGGTGGCGTTTCTTGTGGGCGCCCTCTGCTCGGCGGGAGCGGGCTTCATTGGGATGCAGGCGGCCACCCGGGCCAACGTGCGGACCGCCAACGCCGCCCGCACCGGGGGCATGGCCAAGGCGCTGCAGGTGGCTTTTTCAGGCGGCGCCATCATGGGCATGTCGGTCGTGGGCCTCGGCTTGGCCGGCTTGTCCTTGATCGTCCTCCTCTTTGCCGACAGTGCGGACCCCACCACTTTTAACATTGTGAATGGCTTCGCGCTGGGGGCCAGCTCCATCGCCCTCTTCGCCCGTGTGGGCGGCGGCATCTACACCAAGGCGGCCGACGTGGGCGCCGACCTGGTGGGCAAGGTGGAGGCCGGCATCCCTGAGGACGACCCCCGCAACCCCGCCGTCATCGCGGACAACGTGGGCGACAACGTGGGCGACGTGGCCGGCATGGGCGCCGACCTGTTCGAGTCCTACGTGGGCTCCATCATCGCCGCGATGGTGGTGGGCGCGTCGCTGTACACAAGCGGTCTCATCGCCTCGACGGCCATCGTGGCGCTGCCGATGGTGGTGGCCGCGGTGGGCATCGTCGCATCCATTATCGCCACCTTCTTTGTGCGGGGAGAAGGCAACCCGGCGCAATCCTTGCGCACGGGCACCTTCGCCGCAGCCATCCTGTGTCTCATCGGCATTTACTTCGCGTGCACCATGCTCCTGCCGACGGGCGGTTTCGCCGTGTTCGTCGCAGTGGCCGCTGGGCTTGTGGTCGGCATCCTGATCGGGCTGCTGACGGAGTACTACACTTCCGCCGACTACAAACCGACCCAGGGCATCGCCCAAGCCTCGGTGACGGGTACCGCCACCAACATCATCTCCGGCATCGGCGTCGGCATGATGAGCACGGCCGTGCCCGTCTTGATGATCGTTCTCGGCATCGGGATCGCGTACTACGTGTGTGAGGCCGCGGTGCCCGGTCTGGGCCTGTACGGCATCGCCCTGGCGGCCGTCGGCATGCTGGCCACCACCGGCATGACGGTTTCCGTAGACGCGTACGGGCCCATCGCCGACAACGCAGGCGGCATCGCCGAGATGTCCCACCTGGACCCCAAGGTGCGCCAGATCACGGACAGCCTTGACTCGGTGGGCAACACGACGGCGGCGGTGGCCAAGGGCTTCGCCATCGGGTCTGCGGCCCTGACGGCGCTGGCCCTGTTCTCCGCCTATTCGCAGGCGGCCAACATCAGCGCCATCGACCTCTTGCAGCCGACCGTGATCATCGGTTTGCTCATCGGCGGCATGTTGCCGTTCTTGTTCGCCTCCATGGCCATGAACGCCGTGGGCCGGGCGGCCTTCCAGATGATCGGCGAGGTGCGGCGCCAGTTCCGGGAGATCAAGGGCCTGATGGAAGGCAAGGCGCGGCCCGACTACTCCCGGGCTGTGGAGATCAGCACCGGCGCGGCCCTGAAGGAGATGATCGTGCCCGGGCTGATGGCGGTGGTCGTGCCGCTGGCCGTCGGGATCATCCTGGGCAAGCTGGCCCTGGGGGGCCTTTTGGCCGGCTCGCTCATCAGCGGGGTGCTCTTGGCCATCATGATGGCCAACTCCGGCGGCGCCTGGGACAACGCCAAGAAGTACATCGAGAGGGGCCAGCACGGCGGCAAGGGCAGCCCGGCCCACGCGGCCGCGGTGGTGGGCGACACGGTGGGCGACCCCTTCAAGGACACGGCCGGGCCGTCCCTCAACATCCTGATCAAGTTGATGGCCATCGTGTCCTTGGTGTTTGCGCCCTTGTTCGGATCCGGGATGTTCGGTTAAGCCGGAGGCCGCAATTTCAGCACAGCCAACCCGGGGCCGCGGCGGTCGCGGCCCCGTTTCGTTGACACCCCATGGGCGGGTGCTATAATAAGGATGGCACGAGGTGGTACGGGTGGCGCCGGAAAGGGCCGTGGTGACCAACCGCAAGGCCCGCCATGAATATCATATCCTCGAAACCCTAGAGGCCGGCCTCGTGCTGACAGGTACCGAAGTCAAGTCCCTCCGCCAAGGCAAGGCCAACCTGAACGACGCCTTCGCCCGCGTGGTGGACGGGGAGGTGTACCTGTACAACATGCACATCAGCCCCTACGACCACGGGAACCGGTTCAACCACGAACCGACCCGGGTCCGCAAGCTGATGCTGCACAAGGACGAGATCCGGCGCCTGGTGGGGAAAACCCGGGAGCAAGGGTTGACCCTCATCCCGCTGCGGGTCTACTTCAGCGACCGGGGCTGGGCCAAGGTGGAGCTGGCCCTGGCCCGGGGCAAGAAGAAGTGGGATAAGCGGGAAGACATCGCCCGCCGGGAAGCCCAGCGGGAAGCGGCGCGGGCGGTCAAGCGGGCGAGGTAACAATTTTCGATATGGGGGCGAGTAGGCTCGACGTGGCGAGTGGGGACAGGAGATAAGCGGGTCGAGGTCCCACCAGCTCGTGAAACGGTGGACGGCAAATAGATGCCAACCGTCAACCCGTTCTGGCGGCTGCTGCGTAACTAACCGTTAGCCGCACGCCGCGGACGCCTCGCCTGCAAGGCGGCCGTCGGTGTCATATCTTGCAGGCTTACCCCTGACCGCCGCCCTCGGGGCGGGGGGACAGCCAAGAGGGCTAGCCTGCCGGAAATCCTGCCTGTGGGAGGTCCGGCGGGCGAACTGCAAACACAGGCTGCGCCCGGAGAAACTCCTGTCACTGCCGTTGCGGACCCGGCGTGCGACTCGTCGGCGCCTCCACCAGCAGGCCTAGGCCACCGTCCGGTGCTTGCGGACGGTGGCCTTTCTTGTACGCCCGGCATGGGCTGCAGCTATAGGGTGAACGTCCCGAACGGGGGTTGGTGACACCAACCGTTAGCTGAAGGCGAGGGTGTCCACTGCGAGGTGGAATCTGAAGGGAGCACGAACTGGCGAACGCGCGCAAAGGGCCGTGGCGCGGGCCTCCGGCCCCTTGAACAGCGTCCTGACGAACGCCTACTGGCGCTCTCAAGGACTCATCAGCCTTGTGGATCGTTACCTGAAATCCGCCAGCTTTGGCGAACCACGGAGTGCGGACCCGCATGCTAGGTGGTGTGAGGGGAGGAGACGCCCCCTCCCACTCGATGTGTTTTCGAGCCGGGGCCCGTCGCCTGCAGCAGGAAATCAGCGCTTGCAATGGAAATTTCGGGGATACTGTGGTGAGCTTTTTCGACACCCCTGCCGACGGCGCAAGCAGGAGGCGGATGGCATGGCGCAAGTGCGGCGCGGGGGCATCCGGTGGCTGCTCGGGTGCCTGGCCGTGCTACTGTGTGCCTGCCCTGGCTGGGCCCAGGTAAAGCTCATACTGGACGGGCGTCCTGTCGCGGCGGGCGATGCGCTTCTGCTCATCGGCACGGGACTGGGCTTGTCCCAAGCGGTGATGACGGGAGAGCTGGGCATCGACGTGGACGACAGCGCCTGGCCGGTGGTGCAGCTGCGGGCGGGAGAGAGAGTGGCCCGGATCGAGGCGGGCCAGCGGGCCGCTGTGCTCGACGGCCGTGCCGTACAGCTGCAGGCGACCCCCGTGGCCCGCGACGGCATGCTCTACGTGCCCTTGCACCTGGTGGCGGACTTGGCTGGCTTGCGCGTGGAGTACGACCTGACGGCGGGGGTGTTGCGCCTACACCGCCGGGGAACGGAAATCGCTGGCCTGGCCGGCGGTAGCCCGGCTGAGCTAGGGAATGTCGCGGCGCCGCGCGCCTTGGCGGAAACCGGCGGGCCGCCGCGTTCAGAAGACGCAGGGCGATCCGCCGCGGTGGCGGCTGCGGTCGCCAGCGCGGGGCCGCCGCTGCCCTCCGCCGGCTCACCGTCGTCCCCGCCGCCGGCGCGTGACGGCGACGGCGCCCGCACAGCGCCAGGCCCGGCGCCGCGCCCAGCGTCGCCCGCGCCCGAGGCGTCGCCGGCAGCCGGAACGCCTGTTGTGTCGGTGACTGCCGCAGCACGACCGGAGGCGGCACCAGCTCCCGAGGCTCGGGCCGCACCGGCCGTACCGGCCGCGGCTCCCGAAGAGAGCGGCCTGACGGCACGGCGGGCAGACGCGCTGGACACGGTGCCCCAGGCGGCATCCGCGCGGGAGCGCCCCGCATGGAGGCCGCCCGGGGCCATCGAACCGCTGGCAGCGGAGGCGACGGCAGGACCGGAGCGGCCGGCCAAAGCCAACTGGGCTGTACCCGGGCGCGGCCCGGCGGAACCGGCGGCGGCACCGGGGCCGGCCGCTGCCGACACAGCCCTCGCGGAGACGGGGCTGGACGGGCCGGCTGCCGAGCCCGGCCCGGTCTGGTCCGGGTCCGATGCGGCAGCGCTGGTGGCCCTGTTCGAGCGTTCCGCGCCCGAGGCGGACCTGCCTTGGTTGGGCTTGGAAGCGTTCATGGCCGCGCCCGAAATGGAGTGGTGGCCGTTGGACGGGGTCCCGGTGGCCCGAGGCCCGGGCCGGCGGGGGTTGCCGACCGGACAAGGGACGGCCGAGGAGCCGGAGCCCACGCCGGAAGCCGAGGCGCCTGCGGAGCCACCCGCGCCGTCCGCGCTGGCCGCGCTGCGGGAACCCGCGCCGGAGCCGGCGCCCGCACCCGCAGGGGCAGCCGCGCCCGAGGATGAACCAGCCGAGCAGCAACCTGTGCAAGGAGAACAACCGGACCCGAGCGCAGGCTCGGAGCCAAAACGGGTGGACAAGCCCGAGGCCGCGGGTATGCCAGAGCCGTCTCCTCCGCCCGCGGTGTTGCCGGCGTTTCCTATCTCCAATGCCGGGCGCGTCCTGCTGCCGGAGGGCGCGGCCGACGGGGCGCTGTTGGATGTGCGCGTGCGCACGTTGGACGGGCGGCAGGAGCTGGTGGTCATCACCGACGGTCCGGTGGAAGTGCGCGCTGTGTATCTGCCGGAACCGGACCGCCTGGTGGTGGACTTGCCCGGCGCCACGTTGGCCACGGACTGGCGCGTCATGCCCATGGACGGGGTCGTGATGCGCCAGCTGCGCGTCAGCGGCGAACAGGCCGGCGTGCGCTTGGTGGCCGATCTGACGGCCCCCACGGGATATACCCTTCTGCCTGCGGAGGACCACCCGGGATTCGTGGTGCGGCTCAATCACCAATTGCGGGCAGTCCGTGCGGCGCCGGTGGAAGGCGGCCGCGTTGCCCTGGAAGCCGAAGTGAGCGGCGGCCCCATCCCGTACCAGGCCTTTATCCTGCGGGAACCCTGGCGCGTCGTCGTGGACCTTTTCGATGTGACCGTGTCCGCTCCCTTGGACCTGCCGTTGGGCCAGGCGGGGGTGAGGGCGGTGCGGGTCAGCCAGTTCCGCCAGGACGCGGCCCGGGTCGTCCTGGAACTGGACGAGCCCGTGGCCTGGCCTACAAGCCCCGTCAGTGGACAAGCCCACCCGGGGCCCGACGGTCGCCTCGCCATCGTCCTCGACGCCGATGGCCAGCTGGCCTTCAATCCGCGCATGCCGACCGGGGCCATGAACTTGTTGGAATTTGTAGGTTTCGTACGGGAGAACGGGAGCGAACTGGTTCTCCTGCAGGGCCGGGGGCCCCTGGACGCGCAGGTACGCCGCTTCCGGCAGCCGGAGCGGATCGTGTTGGATATGCCCGGCGTCTTGCTGGAGCGAACTTTGGGGCCGCTGACCCCGCCCGACGGCGCGGTGGTCACGGCCGTACGGGCCGGCCAGGCGGACCCCAACACCGGCCGTGTGGTGGTGGAGACGCGGCAGGTCGCGGAGCACCAGGTGCTCTTCTCCCCGGACCGGACCCGGGCCGTTCTCAGCGTGCGCCCGTCGCAGTTGGCCGGGCGGGTCGTGGTGGTGGACGCGGGCCACGGCGGCCGCGATCCGGGCGCCATCGGTCCCGGCGGTACCCAGGAGAAGGACGTGAACTTGGCCATCGCCCGGCAGGTGGCTCTGTACCTCGAGCAGGCGGGGGCGCGGGTGATCCTCACCCGGGATCGGGACGTGTACGTGGAGTTGGCGAACCGAAGCCGCATGGCCAATGCGCTGGGCGCGGACGTGTTCGTGAGCATCCACGCCGACGCCATCGGTCCGGGCCGCACCGCGTCCGGCACCGGCACCTTCTACTACCCGGGGCTCGGGGAGGCGCCGGAGATAGGCGCCAACGCCAGGCTCGGCTACGCGGTCCACCGGGAGCTCTTGGCGGCCACCGGCTTGCCCGACCGGGGCGTCCGGCAACGCGCGTTTCACGTGCTGATCCACACGGAGATGCCCGCGGTGCTGGTGGAGGTGGCCTTCATCGACAACCCCGCGGAGGAGCGCCTGCTCAACGACCCGGAGTTCCAGCGCCGGGCGGCCATGGGCATCGCCCAGGGCGTGGTGCGCTACTTCGCGGAGTTGCGGGCAGAGCCTCTGCCGCGTACCGTCGTCGACTGGGACGGGGAGCTGGAGCAGGTGGCCGCGGCGTTTCTGGAGAAAGGGGATCTTCCGGCGGACGTCCTGGTGGTGCGGCCGGCCGCGGCGCTGGGGACGGCCTCGGAAGCCATTGCGCAGACACCGGAGCTTTGATCGGGGAAGCGTCGCACGGGCGATGTAGGAGGCGACCAGGGTGGACAGGCTGTGGCGCCGGGGCATAGTGCTGTTGCTTTTGACCGGCCTGATCGCGGCCGGCTGGTGGGGACTGCGGCGCCAACCCGCCTTCGATGCGGTGCTGGCGCCGCGGGTCACCGTCCGGGTTTACTTCAGCGACGCCGACGCCCAGTACTTGGTGCCGGAGGAACGCTCCTTGCCAGCCGCCGAGTTGAACCCGCTGCGCCTCCTGGACGAGCTGGGCCGGGGTCCGCGCAGGCCGGATCTGCGGCCAACCATCCCTGCGGGAGCGCGACCGCTGGCGGTGGTCGTGCACGACGGGGTGGCGTACGTGAACTACAGCCGGGAGCTGCGCACCAACCATCCCGGCGGCAGCACGGGAGAGATCTTGACGGTGTACTCCATCGTGGCCACCCTGACGCAGCTGCCCTCCATCGACGCCGTCCAGTTGCTTTTGGAGGGAGCGGAGATCGACAGCCTCGTGGGTCATCTGGACCTGTCGGAGCCGCTCCTGCCCGACGAGCGCTTCGTCGCCTCGCCTTAGGGCGGGCGGCGGTCCCCGCCGTGGGTGACTCCCACGAAAAGGGTTACACTAAGCGAAAAGTTTGCGGGCATATACATAGGCGAAGCCCGCCGGGGAGCGTGGGGGACGGTGGACTGGCGCAACCGCAAGGTGGCCGTCGTCGGCCTGGGGCTCAGCAACCGGGCCGTCGCGCGGTACCTGTCGCGGCGCGGGGCGCGGCTGGTGGGGTTCGATCAGAAAACCGCGTCCGAATTGGGTGCGGCCTTCGATGAGTTGAGGGCGCTGGGAGCGGCCCTTGTCCTCGGCCCCGACTACCTGGATCGGCTCGACGACGATTGGGACGCCGTGGTGTTGACACCGGGCATGCGCAAGGATCAGCGGGTCCTGGAGAGGCTGCGCCGCCGTGGGGTGCCCTTCTACAGCGAGATCGGCCTCGTGTTTTCCCTATGTCTCGGGCGGATCGTGGGCATCACCGGCAGCAGCGGCAAGACGACCACGACGACCCTGATCGGCGAGATGCTCAAGGCTGGGCCGCATCCCGTCTATGTGGGCGGCAACATCGGCCAGCCATTGCTGGAAGTGGCGGAAGATATTCCCGCCGACGCGTGGGTGGTGCTGGAGCTCTCCAGCTTTCAGTTGGAAATGCTGGACCGCAGCCCGGCGGTGGCCGTTGTGACCAATGTGACCCCCAACCACCTGGACTTTCACGGCACCATGGAGGCCTACACCGCCGCCAAGAAGCGGATCTTCCGGTTTCAAGGGCCGGACGACTTGGCGGTGCTGAACCTGGACAATTCCGCCACCGCCCGGATGGCCAAGGACGTGCCCGGACGGGTGCTGCTCTTCAGCCGCCGCCGCCCGGTGCCCGCCGGCGCGTGGCTGGACGGGGATCAGCTCATGCTGGGAGGCATCGGCCGCCATGTGCCGGAGCCGGTCCGGCTGTGCCGGCGAGCGGAGATCCCGCTGTTGGGCGAGCACAACGTGGAGAACGTGCTCGCGGCTGCGGCCACGGCGGCCGCGTGCGGCATCGACATAGCGGCCATCCGTACGGTGGCCACCGGCTTCCGCGGCGTCCCCCATCGGCTGGAGCTGGTGGCCGAATCGAACGGCGTCCGGTATTACAACGACTCCATCGCCACCAGCCCCGCCCGGGCGGCGGCCGGCATCCGGGCGATGGACGCCCCCATTGTGCTCATCGCGGGCGGATACGACAAGCAGCTGCCCTTCGATGAACTGGCCGAAGCGGTGTGCGGGCCGGTACGGGTGCTGATTCTTTTGGGCAAGACGGCGGGCAAGATTGAGGCGGCGGTGCGGGAACACGCGGCCCGCACCGGCGCGCCTTTGCCGGAGTTGGTGCATGTGGATTCGCTGGAGACGGCGGTGGCGGAGGCGGCGGCCCGGGCTCGTCCGGGCGAGGTGGTGCTCTTGTCGCCGGCCTGCGCCAGCTACGACATGTTTCCCAACTTCGAGGTCCGCGGCCGGCGCTTCGCGGAGCTGGTGCGCCAGTTGGCCGGTCCGCAGGTGGCGGCGCGCGAGAGGGGCGGTGCCACGGGGGAGACCGTGGACGGGCAAGCACCGTGGGCCTAGGGGTGCGGTCCCGGACGGGCAGTCCAGGACCGGCGGGGAAGGAGGCGAGGCCGTTTGACGCGGCAGGACGGACGCCGTCCGGACCAGCTGCGGCCGGTGACGATCCGCAGGCATGTCAACAAGTACGCCGAGGGAGCGGTCCTCATTGAGCTGGGGGATACCCGCGTCCTGTGCACCGCCACGGTGGAGGAGCGGGTGCCGGCCTGGCGCCGGGGAAGCGGCCTCGGCTGGGTGACGGCCGAATACGGCATGCTGCCCCGCGCCACCCTGGAGCGCACGCCGCGGGAGGCCACGGCAGGCCGGCAAGGAGGCCGGACGTTGGAGATTCAACGCCTGATCGGGCGGGCGCTGCGCTCGGTGGTGGACTTGTCCCGCTTGGGCGAGCGCACCATCACCCTGGACTGCGACGTGCTCCAAGCCGACGGGGGCACCCGCACCGCGGCCATCACCGGGGCGTACGTGGCCTTGGTGGAGAGCCTCGCGCGGCTGTGCGCGGACAAGCCCCACGCGCCCCTGCCCGTCAGCGACTTTGTGGCCGCCACCAGCGTGGGCGTGGTGGGGGGCCGCTGCCTGCTGGATCTGGCGTACGCCGAGGACGTGGAGGCCGAGGTGGACATGAACGTGGTCATGACGGGCAGCGGGCGCCTCGTGGAAGTGCAGGGTACGGCGGAGGGCGCTCCCTTTGACCGGGCCACGCTCAGCGAACTGCTGGACCTCGCGGCCGCCGGGATCGAGCAGCTGGTGCGCATCCAGCGGGAGGCGCTGGGCGAGGAGCTGGCCGCCCGGATTGGAGGAGGACGGCGTGCGGACGCTGGTCGTGGCTACCCGCAATAAGAAAAAGCTCAAGGAACTGGCCGCGCTGCTCGCGGACTTGCCCATCCAGGTGGTGGACTTGGGCGCGTTCCCCGACGCGCCGGAGGTGGAGGAGACCGGCGCCACCTTTGCCGAGAACGCGCGCCTGAAGGCCATCGCGGCCGCCCGGCACACGGGCCACTGGGCGGTGGCCGACGACTCGGGGCTCGAAGTGGACGCCCTGGACGGCCGGCCGGGCGTGTGGTCGGCCCGCTTTGCCGGTCCTGGTGCCACGGACGCGGCCAACAACGAGCTGCTTTTGAAGCTGCTCCAGGGCGTACCGCCGGCCCGGCGGCACGCCCGGTTTCGCTGCGCGATCGCCATTGCCAGCCCCGAGGGGGAGACGTGGGTGGACGAGGGCGTCTGCGAAGGCGTCATCACGGACGGTCCCCGGGGCGAGGGCGGGTTTGGCTACGATCCGCTGTTCCTCGTACCGGAGGTGGGCCAGACCTTCGCGGAGCTCGCGCCGGAAGAAAAGAACCGCATCAGCCACCGGGCGCGGGCCCTGGCCTTGGCCCGGCAGCGCCTGATGCGCCTGTGGCGATTGCCTGAGGCCCAGAGTGTGCTATAATGGGAAGCGCGTCGGGGAGTGGCGCAGCTTGGTCAGCGCGCGTGCCTTGGGAGCACGAGGTCGGCGGTTCAAATCCGCTCTCCCCGACCAATGACTTGCGTACAGCCGTTTCGGTGCGATATAATGGTCGTTGCCGAGCGGGCGTAGCTCAGTTGCCTAGAGCACCGGCCTTCCAAGCCGGGGGTCGCGGGTTGGAGTCCCGTCGCCCGCTCCAGTTTTGCGCCCGTAGCTCAGTTGGACAGAGCAGCTGCCTTCTAAGCAGCGGGTCGCGGGTTCGAATCCTGCCGGGCGCGCCAGGGATGCGCGTGGTGGGTGTAGCTCAGCTGGTCAGAGCGCCAGGTTGTGGCCCTGGAGGTCGTGGGTTCAAGTCCCATCACTCACCCCACCATTGATACAAGTCCCCGGAGCCGTGACTCCGGGGACTTGTCGCGCTTGGGGGCCAACGCGTGTCGCGAGACCCGCGGCATAGCATTCCCCGGAGATGGCAACGCTGGCAAGCGGGGGAAGTGCCGTTGTGGTGGCTCGCGTTGGCGTTGGCCGTGCTCGGCCTTTGGGTGGCCTATCGCTGGCCCGTGGTCCTGCGGTTCTCCCTGGCCGTGGGGCCCGGAGCGCGGGGCGAACTGGAGGCGGCCGTTATGGCCGGCCGGCTGCGGGTTGCCATGGGATGGGACTCGGCCGCCTTCTCGGGTACAGCCGAAATGCGCTTCCTGCACGTGGTGCGCGTCCGGCGCGTCGTCGTCGGATCCGCCTTGCGCGACGCCCTCTTGTGGCTTCTGAGCGAGGAGATCGTGTCCCAGGTGATTGAGAAACGTTTGGATGTCCGGCCCGGGTCCGATGAGCAGCAGCCGCCTGCGCCGCCGGGCGGGGCGCGCGCCGCCCCTAGGGTTTCTCTAGGAGCCCTCCGCACCGCGGCCGCCGCCGGCGGGCGGCGGTTCTGGCCTCATCTTCAAGTGGAGGAGCTCGACCTGGCGCTGCGGGTCGGGATGGGCGACGCGGCGGCCACCGCCGTGGCGTGCGGCTGCGGCTGGGCGGCGGTCGGCTTTGGCACGGCTTGGCTGGCGCAGCGGGTTCAGCTCCTCCAGCCGCCGCGGGCCCAGCTGACTCCGTCCTTCACCGCCACGGGCTTCACGGGTCGGGTATCCGTGCGGGCGCGCATCGCGCAAGGGGAAGTCCTCTTGGCGCTAGCCGCCGCCGCGTGGGGGTACGTGACGGAAATCTTCCGGTTCCGCCGGGGTCGCGCGACATAGGTGCAGCACCTCACGCTTTCCTTGGCGTCACGTTCGTGCGAGGCCAGGCGTTTGACGGGCGCCCGGGCGCGCGGTACAATATTAAACGTGCCCGTGGCGCAACGGTAGCGCAAGGGACTTTTAATCCCTGGGTTGTGGGTTCGAATCCCACCGGGCACACCATTGGCCGGCCCCGCGAGCGCGCGGGGCTTGTTGCTTCTTATAGGCGGGAACGCCGCCCGGGTTCACCGCGCGGCCCATGCGGGGCGAAGAGGCCGCGCAGGGCACGACGGCCAGCGGGTTGATCGGTGCGTCCCCCGTTGGCTATACTGGAGTCAGCCGGCGAGAGTGGCGGAACTGGCAGACGCGCCAGACTTAGGATCTGGTGCCCTATGGCGTGGGGGTTCGAGTCCCCCCTCTCGCACCAAGCGCGACAGGCGGCGGCGTGCGCACACGGTCCGCCCCTGTTTTCTTTTGTTGACAGCAGGATCCGCCTAAGGGATAATTTCATGGGCAGGCCCACCAGCTCTGCCCAGCATTGGACAGAATACTCGCCGTGAGGTCACAGCCGGGGAGGACGTTGCATGAACACCCGTGTGGAGCGGTTGCCCGGACACCCATCCCGGGTCGTGCTGGAAGTGGAAGTGGAGCCGGAGCGGGTGGAGCGCGCCGTCGACAGCGTGTACCGCCGCCTGGCCCGCCAGGTACGCATCCCGGGTTTCCGTCCGGGCAAAGCGCCGCGCCCCGTCGTGGAGATGCATCTGGGCAAGGACGCCCTATACTTGGAAGCCGTCGATGAACTCATCCCCCAGGCTTACCGGGAAGCGGTCCGGCAGACCAGTCTTGAGCCCGTCGCCCAGGCCAAGATCGACATCATCGACTACGGCGCGGGCAAGCCGCTCAAGTTCAAGGCGGAGGTCGATGTCAAACCCGAGGTCAAGCTGGGCCAATACCGGGGCCTCGCGGTGGAGAAGCGCATCCGCAAGGTGACCGAGAAAGACGTGGACCGCGTCATAGACGCGTTGCGGGAGCAGTTTGCCGAGCTGGTCAAAGCGGAGAAGGAGCGCCTTGAGCCGGGCGACTACGCCGTCGTTGACTTCGAAGGCCTCATCGATGGGAAACCGTTCCGCGGCGGCGCCGCCAAGGGCGAGATCATCCGTGTGGGCGCCGACGGGGTGCTGCCGGCTTTCAGCGAGCAGCTGGTGGGCATGGCCCCCGGCGAAGACCGCGAGTTTGAACTGACGTTTCCGCCGGAAGCCCGCGAAGACCTGGCGGGCAAGACGGCCAAGTTCCGTGTCCATTTGCACGAAATCAAGCAGCGGCGGGTGCCTGAGGCCGACGACGAGTTCGCCAAGGACGTGGGCGAGTTTGAAACCATCGCCGACTTGCGAGCCGACCGGCGCCGGCGGCTGGAGGAAGCCGAGGAGCGGGCGGCCGAAGTGGCCATGCGGGATGCCCTCATGGAGCAGGCCGTGGCCAATTCCGAGGTGGAGCTGCCGCCGGTCATGGTGGACCAGGAGTTGAACCGCCTGCGGGACGAGTTCGTCTTAAATCTATGGCAGAACGGCCTCACCTTGGAGCGGTACCTGGAGCTCACCCAGCAGACCGAGGCGGACCTGGAGGAACGGCTGCGTCCCAGCGCCGCCCAGAGGGTCAAGGCGGAGCTGGTGCTGGAGGCCATCGCCAAGGCGGAGGGGCTGGAGCCCACCGAGGAAGAGATCGACGCCCGTTTGCAGGAGTTGTTCGCCTCGGTGCAGGATACCAAGGAGCGAGAAGAGCGGATCCGGAATGAGGACAACCGATTGGCCGTCAGGGACAGCCTGCGCCGGGCCAAGGCCATGGATTTCCTGGTGCAGCACGCCCAGGTGACGGTGACCGAGTACGAGCCGGCCGCGGAAACCGCTCAGGCGGGCGACGCGACTGAAACCGGCGGCGCAGCCGGCGGGGCCGACGGGGCGCCCGCGGCGGAGGCGACCGAGGCGGCGACCGCGGCCACCGCCGCGCCGGTTGCGGCCAGCGGCCAGGCGGAGGGCGAAGCGAGGCGGGCCGGAGCCGAGGACTCCGGGCAGGCCAAGCAGGAATCGGCGCCGCGGCCGGAGTAAGCCGAACGGCACGAAAATTTACCAAGGGACACGGCCGACGCGAGGGGAACAATGCAAGGCGCAGCCGCCGTACAGCGGGCCGTGTCCCCAAGCATATATTGGGGCCAGGGAAGGTGAGGACGTCCATGAGCGTGCTGGTGCCGATGGTGGTGGAGCAGACCAACCGGGGCGAGCGGGCCTACGATATCTATTCGCGCCTGCTCAAGGACCGGATCGTCTTTATCGGCGGGCCCATCGACGACCACGTGGCCAACTTGGTCATCGCGCAGCTGCTGTTCCTGGAATCGGAGGACCCGGAAAAGGACATCCATCTGTATATCAACAGCCCCGGCGGCATCGTCTACTCGGGACTGGCCATCTACGACACCATACAGTACATCCGGCCTGCGGTGTCCACCATCTGCGTCGGCATGGCGGCCAGCATGGCCGCGTTGTTGCTTTCGGCCGGGGCCAAGGGCAAGCGGTTTGCGCTACCGTACTCGCGGATCATGATCCACCAGCCGCTGGGCGGGGCGCGCGGACAGGCCACCGAGATCGAGATCGAGGCGCGGGAGATCCTGCGCATCAAGCACACCCTCAACGAGATCCTGTCCAAGCATACCGGCCAGCCCTTGGAGCGGATCGAGCGGGACACCGA
Source organism: Limnochordales bacterium (assembly GCA_036562195.1). Taxonomy (GTDB): domain Bacteria; phylum Bacillota; class Limnochordia; order Limnochordales; family ZCTH02-B6; genus ZCTH02-B6. The sequence goes on along the minus strand of DATCKT010000160.1, from coordinate 2,271 downwards.
TCGCAACTTCTACATGTCGTCGGAGGAGGCCCTGGAGTACGGCATCATCGACGGCGTGCTGCGGGAGCGAGCCAAGCCGGCCAATACCACGAGGTGATACGATGTTCAAGTTCGGCGACGAGAAGGGCCAGCTGAAGTGTTCCTTCTGCGGCAAAGCGCAGGAGCAGGTCAAGAAGCTGATCGCCGGACCCGGGGTCTACATCTGCGACGAGTGCATCGAGCTCTGCAACGAGATCATCGAAGAAGAGCTGCACGAAGACGTTGACGTCGAACTGGGCAACGTGCCCCGGCCCAAGGAAATCAAGGAGATCCTGGACCAGTACGTGGTGGGCCAGGAGCAGGCCAAGAAAGCGCTGTCGGTGGCCGTCTACAACCACTACAAGCGCATTAACTCGGGCGTGCGCTCCGACGACGTGGAGCTGCAGAAGAGCAACATCCTGCTCTTGGGGCCCACCGGCTCGGGCAAAACGCTGCTGGCCCAGACGCTCGCGCGCATCCTCAACGTGCCGTTCGCCATCGCGGACGCCACGTCCTTGACGGAAGCCGGCTACGTGGGCGAAGACGTGGAGAACATTCTGCTCAAGCTCATCCAGGCCGCCGACTACGATGTGGAGAAGGCCGAGAAGGGCATCATCTACATCGACGAGGTGGACAAGATCGCCCGCAAGTCGGAGAACCCGTCCATCACCCGAGACGTGTCGGGCGAAGGCGTGCAGCAGGCGCTGCTCAAGATCCTGGAGGGCACTGTGGCCAGCGTGCCGCCCCAGGGCGGGCGCAAGCACCCGCACCAGGAGTTCATCCAGATCGACACGTCCAACATCCTCTTCATCTGCGGCGGCGCCTTCGACGGGCTGGAGAAGATTATCGAGCGGCGCATCGGCCAGAAGGGCATCGGGTTCGGTGCGGACATCAAGACCCGCGAGGAGAAACCCATCGGCGATTTGCTGCGGCAGATCATGCCCGAGGACTTGCTGAAGTACGGGCTCATCCCGGAGTTCATCGGGCGTTTGCCGGTGATCGTGGCGCTGGATGCCTTGGACGAGGACGCCCTGGTACGCATCCTGATCGAGCCCCGCAACGCGCTGGTCAAGCAGTTCCAGAAATTCTTCGAGATGGACGGCGTGGAGCTGGAATTCACCCCCGATGCCCTGCGGGCCATCGCCAAGAAGGCCATGGAGCGCAAGACGGGCGCCCGGGGCCTGCGGTCCATCGTCGAAGGGCTGCTCTTGGACGTCATGTACGAGATCCCATCCCGGGACGACGTGCACAAGTGCATCATCGACGCCGACTGCGTGCTGGAGGGCAAGCCGCCCACGCTGGTCCGGGTGGAGCGGAAGGCCAAAAAGAAGGAGGAGAGCGCCTAAGAGCGGGTTTCTCCGCCTTGTGTAAACGTTCTCCGCCGCATCCGGGCCGTGCCGCGGCGGCGCGCCCGTGAGGCAGCGGCGGGCGTCTTACCCAGCGCAGGCAAGTGCAAGGCCGAGACGGCGGCGTCACCCAAGCGGCGAAAGCCGAGTCAGGAAGCCGGAAGCCCCAGCGTTTCCGGCTTTTTTGATTGCCGCAAGCTCGCGCCGGGCATACTACCTGTGGCCGGGGCGGGAGGGACGCGTACCGATGATGGACATGATGGGCCTGTTTGGGCTGATTAACTTCTTTTTTGCGATCGTCATCGGCCTGTACTTCCTGAACCTGCTGCGGGCGCAGCACACGAGCCGGGCGGCGGTGGACCGGGAGTCCCGCAAGGAGCTGGAGAAGCTCAACCGCCTCAAGCAGATCTCCTTAACAGAGCCCTTGGCGGAGAAAACGCGGCCGGCGTCCTTCCATGACATCATCGGGCAGGAAGAAGGGCTTAAGGCCCTGCGGGCGGCGCTGTGCGGTCCCAATCCCCAGCACGTCATCATCTACGGCCCACCCGGCGTCGGCAAAACGGCGGCTGCCCGGGTGGTGTTGGAAGAGGCCAAGCGCAACCCGCTGTCGCCCTTCAAGCCGGACGCGCAATTCGTGGAGGTCGACGCCACCACCGCCCGCTTCGACGACCGGGGCATTGCCGACCCGCTTTTGGGCTCGGTGCACGACCCCATCTACCAGGGCGCAGGCCCCTTGGGGCAGGCGGGCATCCCCCAGCCGAAGCCGGGTGCGGTGACCAAGGCCCACGGCGGCATCCTGTTCATCGACGAGATCGGTGAGCTGCACCCCATCCAGATGAACAAGCTGCTCAAAGTGCTTGAGGACCGGCGCGTGTTTCTGGAAAGCGCCTACTACAGCTCCGAAGAC